>CABXUL010000004.1:0-7500 GCA_902515395.1 uncultured Bacteroidota bacterium
CCTTGATATTAGGACACAAGGTAAAGAAGGGTGGGAGGTTAAAAGTATTTCATCAGGCAGGGTAAGTAGAATACGAATTTCTTTGGGCGGTTACGGAAAAGCAATCTATATAGATCATCCGGATCAGACTACTTCTGTTTATGCACACCTTCAAAAATTTGCTCCAAAAATCGAATCCTACATCAAAAAATTTCAATATGCAAATGAAAGCTATACAATACAAAAATTTCCAAAAAAAGACGAACTATTGATTGAAAAGGGAGAATTGATAGGCTTTTCTGGAAATACTGGAGGTTCCTCAGGACCTCATTTACATTTCGAAATAAGAGAAAGAAAATCTCAAAAACCAATTAATCCATTACTTTATGATTTACCTGTTCATGACGAACAGCGACCTCAATTACAAAAACTTTTTATTTTTTTCCCTAATAAAAGTCATATTTTACCCCATATTGAGGCAATTTCATTAAATAAAACTAATGACAGTATTTACGAAACAGCTAAAATTGAAACTTCTGGTAAAATTGGTTTAGGTATTCAAATGTTTGATCGTCAGGATTTAAGTTATAGCAGGAACGGGGTATACAGTACTAAAGTAATCGTCAATGGAAAATTAATTTCTCATTATCAGTTTGATCAACTATTAATAGACGAATCAAAAAAATTATATAATGTAATAGATTATAAAAATTATGTACAAAAACGATTGAAAATATTTAAGCTATTTTATGCAGAAGATATTAAACTCAATTTTATGAATTCATTAGTAGAACAAGGAATATTTGAAATTGAATTTGGTAAATCATATCATATTTTAATCGAAGTGGAAGATTTCTCTGGAAATAAGTCAATCATAGAAACCTATATTGAGGGAACAAAAAATACTTTAAAACAAGTGAAACTTAGAGGGAAATTGATAAAAGCTAATGAAGATTACTTGTATTCCTCAAAAAATAAAGAAGTATATTTTCCAACAAATACTTTTTTTGATACTGTCAAAATTGAAATCATTGAAAATGGAGACAATATTGAAATTGGTCCAAACTTTTTTCCTATTGCAAATCCTTACGAAATTAAATTCAGTTTAAATGAAAAGGATTCTTTAAAACGCATTCAGACATTTATTGCAAAAAAATTAAAAAAATCATTTATATATTTTCCTACTGAATTGAATGAAAATATTTTAATAGCAAAGGTCAAAGAACTTGGAACTTATACATTTGTCAGAGACAGCTTAGCACCAACAGTGGTTCCAAATAATTTTAAACCGGAACAATGGTTAAGTAAATTTAAGTTTCTTAGTTTAAAAATTAATGATGATTTTTCTGGAATCAAAAAATATAGAGGTTCAATAAACGGAGAATGGGTATTATTTGAATATGAGCCCAAAAAGAAAATGCTGACTTATGAATTTTCTGACAAATATTTTGAAAATGTAAAACACAAACTGAAACTTGAAGTTGAAGACAATGTTGGAAACAAAAAGATTTATCAAACCACTTTTTTCAGGAAATACGATTTGAAAGACTAGATAATTAGATTTAATTTAATTCAGCCAAAACTTTAATCACATAATCGATTTCCTTTTTCGTATTAAATGAAGAAAAAGAAAATCTAATTGACGGTCTATTTTTAATCTGCTCAGTTCTTTGAAGTCTTTCAAGAACATGAGAACCATCTGATGCACCAGCTTGGCAAGCACTACCTTTAGAGCAAGCAATACCATTTAAATCCATATGAAAATCAATTAGTTGTAACTTATTAACATCCAAGGGCAATGCCACATTAACTATAGTATAAGTACTAAGATTTAAATCTTCGCATAAGCCATTAAAATGTGCTTCAGGGAAAAAATGTTTTATTTTTTCAATAAAATATTTCTTCAACTTTAGGATATAATCTTTCTCTTCTTCAAAATTTTTGTAAGCGATTTCAAAAGCTTTTTCCATTCCAATAATATTATGGACTGCCTCTGTACCAGCTCTAAGACCTCTTTCTTGTGGTCCACCAAAAATGAATGCATCCAATCCTGAATTTTTTCGAATAAAAGAAAATCCAACCCCTTTAGGTCCATGAAACTTATGCCCAGAAGCCGAGAGAAAATCTAATGGAAGTGTTTTTAAATCGTAATTAAAATGACCGATTCCCTGAACTGCATCAGAATGAAATAAGGCACCATAAGATTTAGTAATATTACCAATAAGCTGAAGGTCTATAATATTACCAATTTCATTATTTATATGCATTAAACTAACTAATTTCATTGAGTCATCAGCACTTAAAAGCTTTTCTAAACTTGATATTTTTGGTAATCCATTATCTTCAAGGTCAATTAGGTCGACTTCGGTACCTTTCATTTTTAAATCCTCTAAAGTCTCTAAAACTGCATGATGTTCAATTGGGGAGGAAATAATTTTTTTTACACCCAAATCACGAACTGCACAACTAAGAATACTATTGTCAGATTCAGTTCCACCTGAGGTAAAAATAATTTCTTGAGGCTCACAATTCAATAGTTTAGCCATACTTTTTCTAGCATTTTCAATAGAAGATTTTGCCGACCTACCAAAACCATGGGTGGATGAGGGGTTACCGTAAACTGACAACATACTATTCGACATCAAATCAATTACTTCTTTTCGAATAGGCGTGGTAGCTGCATTGTCAAAATATACTTTCATTTAACTAATATATTTTTGGCTAAACTATTTGTTTATTTCAAATGATCTTAAAGTATCAGTGATAATTAATATACATTCATTTAGCTGTTCTTCTGTAATTACAAGTGGGGGGGCAAAACGAATAATATTTCCATGAGTTGGTTTAGCAAGTAGACCATTATCCCTAAGTTTTATACATATATTCCAAGCGGTATGACTTTTTGGAGTGTCATTTATAACAATTGCATTAAGAAGACCCTTTCCTCTTACCAACTTTACTAAATCAGAATTTTTAGTAAATTTTTGTAGTTTATCCCTAAAAATGTTTCCAAGATTATATGCGTTTTCAATCAACCCCTCGTCAAGTATAACTTTTAATGCCTCAGTAGCAACTGCAGCAGATAATGGATTTCCACCAAAAGTGGAGCCATGCTCCCCAGGTTTAATACATAACATAATAGGGTCATCGCATAATACTGCAGAGACAGGTAAAACTCCTCCAGATAAAGCTTTACCTAATACAAGAATATCTGGGCGAGCATCCTCATAATCTGTAGCAAGCATTTTACCGGTTCTTCCAATACCCGTTTGGATCTCATCAGCAACCATCAATACATTGTATTTACTGCAAAGCCTTCTGACTTCTCTTAAATATCCACTGTCGGGAACAATTACACCTGCTTCTCCTTGAATAGGCTCAAACATAAATGCAGCACAATTTGGATCACTTAATTTTTTTTCTAAAACAACTAGGTCATTGTAAGGGATAAGATCATATCCAGGCATAAATGGACCAAATCCGTTATATGATGAGGGATCAGTAGAACTAGAAATAGCTGCTAGGGTTCTTCCCCAAAAATTACCCTCGGGAAAAATTATTTTTGCAGAATTCTTTTCAATTCCTTTTTTTTCATAACCCCATTTTCTTGATAATTTTACTGCAGTTTCTCCTGCTTCAACTCCAGAGTTCATTGGCAAGCATTTATTATAACCAAAAAGATCAGTCAAAAACCTCTCAAACCCTCCAAGAACATCATTATAGAATGCCCTAGACGTTAATGTTAGATTGGATGATTGCTCATGGAGAGCGCTAATGATTTTGGGATGACAATGACCTTGATTAACAGCAGAATAAGCAGATAAAAAATCATAATATTTTTTTCCATCGACATCCCAAAGAAAAACTCCCAAACCCTTTTTTAATACTACAGGTAATGGTTTGTAATTGTGAGCTCCATGTTTAGCCTCTAATTCAATGTGATAACTATTTAATGATTCTTGTGTAGTTTTTATCATAAATCTACTTTACTGCTAAATGAAATTTAAATTTGGAATAATAAAAAACAAAAATAGAAATATTATTATAATAATCCTGATTACCTCCTTAACTATATAGTTAATTTGAGACACGAAACCTTTAATTTTCTGATTTGATAAATATGAATGAGAAAAAACAATTCTATTTTTGCAAAATGCCTAGAAAAATTAAAAGGGAGCTTTTCAAAGATTTAGAGGTGGTAGATATTAACTCTAAAGGAGCAGGTGTTGTAAAATCAAAAGATGGCAAGGTAATTTTCGTTCAAGGTGTGGTTCCAGGGGATAGGGTAACCATAGAAATATATAAAAAAAAGAGGGGATTTTTTGAAGCCAGGTTAATTGGGATAGATCATCCATCTCCAAATAGGGTAACTCCAGTTTGTGTTCACTTTGGAATTTGTGGAGGTTGCAAATGGCAAAACTTAAATTATAAGACGCAACTTAAATTTAAACAAAAAGAAGTAATTCACAACCTAAAAAATCTTTCTGGAATGGTCCTTCCAAAGATTGATGAGATCAAAGCAGCCGAAAAACCCTATTTCTATAGAAATAAAATGGAATATGCCTTTTCAGATAAACGCTGGTTGACTGCAGAAGAGATTAAATTAAAAAAGAAAAATCTTGAAAAAAATGGATTAGGCTTCCATAAGTCAGGGATGTGGGATAAAGTAGTGGATATTGAAAAATGTCATTTACAAAAAGATCCTGCAAACAATATTCGAAACTCAGTTAAAAAGTTTGCACTAGAAAATAATTTGGCATTTTTTAACCCCAGGAATAAATCAGGATTTTTAAGAACTTTAATGATTCGAAATTCCAATCAAGGTGAATTTATGGTTCTCATTCAATTTTACAGCGAAAATAAAGAACAGCGAGAAGCCATTCTAAATCATTTGAAAGATAAATTTCATTTAACTGCCCTGCTATACTGTATCAACTCGAAAGCGAATGACACTATGTATGATCAAGAAATTATAATCTATGATGGTAGTGAATTCATTACAGAAGTTATGGAGGGATTAAAATTTAGAGTTAATGCAAAGTCCTTTTTTCAAACAAACGCTGAACAAGCCCATGAACTTTACAAAATTACACGAAAATTTGCAGGTCTAAAAGGGCACGAATTGGTCTACGATTTGTATACAGGTACAGGCACAATCGCTTTGTTTATAGCTGGTAATTGCAAAAAAGTAGTAGGTGTTGAGTCAGTTCCTGAAGCAGTTGCTATGGCAAAAGAAAACGCTGAAATTAATGGAATTAAAAATACATTTTTTGAAGTTGGTGATATGCGAAAAGTGTTTAATCTAAACTTCATCAATCGACATGGGGTAGCAGATTTGGTTATTACCGATCCCCCTAGAAATGGAATGCATCCTGATGTTATAAGGAATTTACTTTTATTGGCTCCCAACAAAATCGTTTATATCAGTTGTAATAATGCCACTCAGGCAAGAGACCTTTCTTTGATGAAAGAAAAATACAAGCTTTCAAAATGCCAGGCGGTAGATATGTTTCCCCAAACGCAACATATTGAAAATGTCGTACTTTTGGAAAAGATTTAAAAAGATGAATCTGCGGAAATTAATCCTCCTTTGCTTTTTAGGACTTCTGTCTTGTGAAAAAGACGATATCTGTCTAGAGGGAACTCCAGGTACTCCAAGAATGGTAGTATTATTTAAGGATTATAACGATCCTTTAAAATCTAAGGCTGTAAACGAGCTCACTATCAAAGGATTAAATCAAGAAGCAAACTATCAAATCTTTTCTGGGGACTCTATTGCATTGCCATTAAGAAATAACTTTGATATAACCCAATACAAGCTGGTTCTTGATATAGATACTGAAAAAAAGACTTCGGATTCACTTCAAATCAATCATGAGCAGTTTGATATTTATATTAATAGAGCATGTGGATACAAAAGCAATTATATCTTTGGAAATCCACCTTTTTATCTCCTAACACAAGGAAATGGTTGGATTAAAAGTATAGCAATAATCAAAGACACAATAACAGATGAAAAAAGTTCACATTTGGCTATTTATCACTAAACTATTGTTCCTGCCGATCTTGGGAAATTCGCAAGAGATTTCGGAAAAAATAATAGTCATAGATTCTGTTAAGAAAAGAGAGAAAAAACCCTATACCATTCGTTTTGGTATGGATTTATCAAAACCTTTAAAAACCCAATTTGAAAATGACTATTTTGGACTGGAACTAGTTGGAGACATCCGTTTGTTCAGAGATATATATGGAGCAATTGAATTAGGAAATGAAAAAAGGACGAATCAGTCAGAACAAATAAATTTCACTACCTCCGGAAGTTACATAAAGTTAGGCTTTGATTACAACATGTATAAAAACTGGAAGGGTATGAACAATGCTATATTTCTTGGTATGCGTTTTTGTAATAGCTTTCACAGGCAAAAAGTGAATCAATATGAAATTTATCAACTAGATCATTATTGGCTGGAAGAACCGATTTCAAGTGGGCCCGAAATAACAGAAAGAGACCAGCTTAAAGCTGGATGGATCGAAATCATAGCGGGTATGAAGGTTAGAATTTTTAATAATTTTTATATGGGGTTTAGCCTAAGGTTAAATCGTTTACTCAGTGATACGCCTCCTAGAAACTTTGACAATTTATACATTCCAGGTTTCAACAAGAAAACGGATGAAAATATATGGGGAGCTGGTTTTAACTATACCCTTACTTACGCTATTCCAATAATGATCTAACTACCTTTCGAGGATTTTTGTTTATACTTGAGCTTATGGATTTTTTTAGTTCCTTTATAAATGGGAAAATAGCACAAACGAGTTTCCAATTTACCATTAAAAAGTTTTATTTTTCTTGAAGGACGAAGTCCAATATGCTTTAAAGCTTCAAAATTAGATGAAATCATCCAAGCATCAGTATTTGGATATGATCGCTTTAGGGTATTACCAAATTTTTGATACAAATTATTTATGTTTCCTTCCAAACGTTCTCCATAAGGAGGGTTAGTCAGTAGGTGTAAAGCTAATTCACCTAACTTTTGAGAGTTAAAAAAATTCGCTTGATTAACTTGAATAAAATCCGCAAGTGAAGCATTCTTGATATTTTGAGTCGATTTCTCCACAGCAGAGGGAGCTTTGTCAAAACCATAAATTTTCACCCCTGGCGATACAACTCTATTTAATTGTGAATTTTTGATTTTATTAAAAAGAATTTCATCCCAGTCGATCCATTTTTCGAAGGCAAATTCGTTTCGATTAAGGTTAGCAGGAATTTTTGCAGCCATCATAGCTGCTTCAATTAAAATTGTACCACTTCCACACATTGGGTCAAGAAAATCTTTTGATCCATCCCAACCAGATTGTTTGATGATACAAGCCGCTAAAACTTCATTTAATGGGGCAATATTGGTAACAATTCTGTAACCTCTATGGTGCAGAGATTCACCGGAAGTATCAATAGATAAATTACATTTTCCATCGAAAATATGAAGATGAAATCGAATATCAGGGTGACGAGTATCTACT
>CABXUL010000004.1:10000-87459 GCA_902515395.1 uncultured Bacteroidota bacterium
ACCGCTCGACTAGTGAGCTGTTACGCACTCTTTAAATGAATGGCTGCTTCCAAGCCAACATCCTAGCTGTCTGGGCAGTCAAACCTCGTTTATTCAACTTAGTATACACTTTGGGACCTTAGCTGGTGGTCCGGGTTGTTTCCCTCTCGGACATGGACCTTAGCACCCATGCCCTCACTGCTGTAAAACATTATATAGCATTCGGAGTTTGTCAGGAATTGGTAGGTGGTGAAACCCCCGCATCCAATCAGTAGCTCTACCTCTATATAACTATTACAACGCTGCACCTAAATGCATTTCGGGGAGTACGAGCTATTTCCGAGTTTGATTGGCCTTTCACCCCTATCCACAAGTCATCCCAAGACTTTTCAACGTCAACGGGTTCGGTCCTCCACTATGTGTTACCACAGCTTCAACCTGCTCATGGATAGATCACTCGGTTTCGCGTCTACCACTGCTAACTTAACGCCCTATTCAGACTCGCTTTCGCTACGGATTCTCCACTGAATGGATTAACCATGCTAACAAAGGTAACTCGTAGGCTCATTATGCAAAAGGCACGCCGTCACCAGTAAAACTGGCTCCGACCGCTTGTAAGCGTATGGTTTCAGGTTCTATTTCACTCCCTTATTCAGGGTTCTTTTCACCTTTCCCTCACGGTACTGGTTCACTATCGGTCTCTCAGGAGTATTTAGCCTTACCGGATGGTCCCGGCAAATTCATGCAAGGTTTCACGTGCCCCGCACTACTCAGGATACCTCTATCAATAACTGTTATTACCTATACGGGACTATCACCCTCTATGGTGCTACTTTCCAGTAGCTTCTAGTTCTGCAAGCATCGAATATTAAGGTCCTATTACCCCTAATTTGCCGTAACAAATTAGGTTTGGGCTATTCCGCTTTCGCTCGCCACTACTAACGGAATCACTATTGTTTTCTTCTCCTCCGGATACTTAGATGTTTCAGTTCTCCGGGTTTGCTTCCACCAAGATGGATACTAGGTCTTCAACCTAGTGGGTTGCCCCATTCGGATATCTGCGGATCATAATGTATGTGCCATTCCCCGCAGCTTTTCGCAGCTTATCACGTCCTTCATCGCCTCTGAGAGCCTAGGCATTCCCCATGCGCTCTTAATTAGCCTATCGTAACTTTAATTACTCTTTCTTTAAAATTGCTTTAAAAAAAATTCTCTATTATATTTTGCTCGTTCTCTATTATTTTTCAATAATAGTTAACTCTTGTATTCTCAATATGTCAATGAACGTTTTAGTGGAGAATATCGGAGTCGAACCGATGACCTCTTGAATGCAAATCAAGTGCTCTAGCCAGCTGAGCTAATTCCCCATTTAATGAAAAAAGGAACAATTTTCCCTAATTCAGGAGCATTGTCAACCCTAAATTCTCTATGTAATGTAATTGAATCCAAAAGTAAAAAGTCTAATATTAGTTAGTTGTAGTCTCGGGCAGACTCGAACTGCCGACCTCTACATTATCAGTGTAGCGCTCTAACCAGCTGAGCTACGAGACTCTACTTGTTTGATTTCTCTTACAGTATGCATGAAAAAATGACAGCTAAGCGAAAAAGAAAATTTGTTTTAAGCCAGTTTGTTGTTCGTCGTCTTTCCATATCTAACCAAAAAATTGGAAGATAATTCTCTAGAAAGGAGGTGTTCCAGCCGCACCTTCCGGTACGGCTACCTTGTTACGACTTAGCCCCAGTTACTAGTTTTACCCTAGGCAGCTCCTTTCGGTCACCGACTTCAGGTACCCCCAGCTTCCATGGCTTGACGGGCGGTGTGTACAAGGCCCGGGAACGTATTCACCGCATCATGGCTGATATGCGATTACTAGCGATTCCAGCTTCACGCAGTCGAGTTGCAGACTGCGATCCGAACTGAGACCGGTTTTGAAGATTCGCTCCTACTCGCGTAGTGGCTGCTCTCTGTACCGGCCATTGTAGCACGTGTGTAGCCCAGGACGTAAGGGCCGTGATGATTTGACGTCATCCCCACCTTCCTCACGGTTTGCACCGGCAGTCTCGCTAGAGTACCCAACTTAAATTGCTGGCAACTAACGATAGGGGTTGCGCTCGTTATAGGACTTAACCTGACACCTCACGGCACGAGCTGACGACAACCATGCAGCACCTTGTAAGTAGTCCGAAGAAAGGTTCATCTCTGATCCATGCAACTTACATTTAAGCCCTGGTAAGGTTCCTCGCGTATCATCGAATTAAACCACATGCTCCACCGCTTGTGCGGGCCCCCGTCAATTCCTTTGAGTTTCACTCTTGCGAGCGTACTCCCCAGGTGGGTCACTTATCACTTTCGCTTAGCCACTCAACTAACCAATGTTAGTCAAACAGCTAGTGACCATCGTTTACGGCGTGGACTACCAGGGTATCTAATCCTGTTCGCTACCCACGCTTTCGTCCCTGAGCGTCAGTATATTGTTAGTAATCTGCCTTCGCAATCGGTATTCTGTGTAATATCTATGCATTTCACCGCTACACTACACATTCTAACTACTTCACAATAACTCAAGTCTACCAGTATCAAAGGCAGTTCTATCGTTGAGCGATAGGATTTCACCTCTGACTTAATAGACCGCCTACGGACCCTTTAAACCCAATGATTCCGGATAACGCTTGGATCCTCCGTATTACCGCGGCTGCTGGCACGGAGTTAGCCGATCCTTATTCTTACAGTACCGTCAGGCTAGTACACGTACTAACGTTTCTTCCTGTATAAAAGCAGTTTACAACCCATAGGGCCGTCTTCCTGCACGCGGCATGGCTGGATCAGAGTTGCCTCCATTGTCCAATATTCCTCACTGCTGCCTCCCGTAGGAGTCTGGTCCGTGTCTCAGTACCAGTGTGGGGGATCTCCCTCTCAGGACCCCTACCTATCGTAGTCTTGGTGAGCCGTTACCTCACCAACAAACTAATAGGACGCATGCCTATCTTTTACCATCGTAATTTTCTTCTATCTCACAGGAGTGAGTCAGATCGTATGGGGTATTATTCAAAATTTCTCTTGACTATGCCCCAGTAAAAGGTAAGTTGCATACGCGTTACGCACCCGTGCGCCGGTCGTCAGCGAATTGCAAGCAATCCCTGTTACCCCTCGACTTGCATGTGTTAAGCCTGCCGCTAGCGTTCATCCTGAGCCAGGATCAAACTCTTCGTTGTAGTTTTTTAATATTATTAACGAACTCACAACGTAATTGACTTTAGTCTCAAAATGGTTCTAATTCGCTTGTATCAAATTGATACGCGCTGTCATTTTATATTATCTTTCAATGAACTTAAAGCTTAAAAGATTTCAATCCCTAAGCGGGTGCAAATATAAATTGCTTTTTTAAAGTTAACATACTTTTTTTGGTTTTTTTTTCAAATATTTAAAGATTTAAATTAAGGGTAAAAGAAGTTAGCAATTCATTCAGTGTTTATTGGGGGTTAAGAAGGTTTTTTATATTTGAATTTTGGCTTATTTTCTTTCCAATAAATATATAACGCGTCCAAGTCATAGTCTAAAGCCGTGTCCTGTCGCTCTAGCCGCTCCTCTGAAAAAGCACGTTGTAATATATCTTCTATCAAATAATCCTCATAAACCTCCTTGGGGTTATAAGTTTCTTTAAGAGATAGTTTGAATAATGATGCAGTAGTTTGATAAATTAAAGCACGCCAGCCATTTCGAAGTTCTTTTACTAATTGGTGAGTGGTATTTCCAGTTTGACGATGAATAAGTTTAATTAAAATTTTTCCTTGGGATCGAGAAAGTTTCCTCAGTTCTAGTTCAAATTCATTATAAATAAAATCCTCAATTAGTCTTAAATATTTTCGCTTTTTTCTTTTTGAGTTAATTTGATTTAATCTTTCTGTTAAAATATTTAAACGATCAGCTGCCAATTTAGCATAATGGTAGACCCTCAAGGTTCGCTGTCTTAATAAGATATAGCGCTTAGCTTCCTCATAACTTACGAACTTTAAAGGTTGAAATACTATCACCTCTTTCAACTCTATTTCTGATCGTATTATAGTATCTCCCTCAATTACAAAATAATCTTCTGCTTTAACAGGATCTGTCTCGGGTAATTGAGCCTGTAGAAAGTTTATAAATGTTAAAAAAAGAGCTATACGAGCTAAAATCATTTACAACAAATTTATAAATAAAACCAAGTATTATAATTTTCAATTACTTACTAATTATTATTTTAGCATCACGTTTTTAAAAAATTTACAGATGAAAATACTCAGTAAAAAATCGTTAGCTTTTTTAGAAAAATATTTAAATAACGCTTCTCCGACTGGTTATGAATGGGAGGGTCAGAAAATATGGATGGAATATTTAAAACCATATGTTGATAATTTTATTACTGATACTTATGGAACTGCTGTGGGTGTAATAAATCCGGATGCCTCCCATAAAGTGGTTATTGAAGGTCATTCAGACGAAATCTCTTGGTATGTAAATTATATTACTGATAAAGGTTTGATCTACGTTATACGAAATGGCGGAAGTGATCATCAAATTGCGCCATCCAAATGGGTTGATATTCATACTAAAAAAGGAATTATAAAAGGGGTATTTGGTTGGCCTGCAATTCACACTAGAAAAAACGGCAAAGAGGAATCCCCGAAATTAGAAAATATTTTTATTGATATTGGCGCCAAGGACAAGGCTGAAGTTGAGAAAATGGGCGTACATGTTGGCTGTGTTATTACATATCCAGATACATTTCAAATTATTAATAAAAATAAGTTTATTTGTCGAGCTATCGACAATAGAGCAGGTGGTTTCATAATTGCTGAAGTTGGTAGATTATTACATGAAAACAAGATTGATTTACCCTTTGGTTTGTACATTACAAATTCTGTACAAGAGGAAGTTGGATTAAGAGGGGCTGAAATGATAACAAATACTATCAAACCTGACGTTGCAATTGTTACCGATGTATGTCATGATACAACTACTCCAATGATAAACCAAAAACAACAAGGAGATACAGTGATGGGTAAAGGTCCAGTTATTTCCTATGCTCCAGCCGTCCATAACAAACTAAGGGAGAAAATTATTGAAACAGCCGAAACTAATAAAATTCCTTTCCAAAGATTAGCTTCCTCTCGCTTTACTGGAACTGACACTGATGCTTTTGCATACAGCAATGGTGGAGTTGCCTCAGCTTTAATCTCTTTACCCTTACGCTACATGCACACTACTGTTGAAATGGTTCAAAGAGAGGATCTTGAAAATTTAATCCGTTTGATATATGAAACATTATTAAGAATTGATCTTGAAAAAGGGTTTAGCTATTTTGATTAACTGAATTATCCAAACTAGGCATTACATTTATACTTAAAAATAGTTTTAAAGTTTTACTTTCAAATAATTTAATGTGAAGTTAGCTATGCTGTTTTCTTACTACTTAAAATTGCCCTATTTATTCTCTTAACCACTGCAGGTCCTTCATAAACAAATCCAGTATATAATTGAATTAAGTCTGCCCCGGCATTAAGTTTTTCAATGGCATCATTAGGCTTGTGTATCCCACCTACTCCAATTATAGGAAAAGCCTTATTACTTTTTTCAACTAGAAATCGAATCACTTCAGTACTTTTATCTGTAAGAGGCTTCCCGCTCAAACCTCCACTCTCAAATTGATTTGGTGAGTTCAGATCCTTTCGGCTAAGGGTTGTATTAGTTGCAATAACTCCAGCAATATTAGTTTTTCTTATGATGTTTATAATATCCAGTAATTGATCATTATTGAGATCGGGAGCTATTTTTAAAAGAATGGGTTTGGGTTTCTCTTTAGACTTATTCAAGTCTTGAAGGGTTCTGAGCAATTCAGTAAGGGGCTTTTTTTCTTGTAAAGCCCTTAGATTAGGTGTATTAGGAGAACTAACATTAACAACAAAATAATCTACAAAGGGATAAAGGGAATTGAAGCAAAAGCGATAATCATCTACCGCTTTATCATTGGGCGTTGCCTTATTTTTCCCAATATTTCCACCAATAATTATATTTTTATTTTTATTTTTATTTAATCTAGGGATAGCAGCTTCAACCCCCTCATTGTTGAAACCCATCCGATTAATTAAACCCTTATCTTCAGGCAACCTAAATAAACGTTTTTTTGAATTCCCAGACTGAGGTTTAGGTGTCAGAGTTCCTATTTCAATAAAACCAAATCCAAAATTGGATAGCTCATTATATAATTTGGCATCTTTGTCAAAACCGGCAGCTAGTCCAACGGGGTTTTTAAACTTAATTCCAAATAATTCCCTTTCAAGCTTGGGATGATTGACTTCATATAACAACCTAATGAATTGAGAGATCCCAGGAATTTTATTTACCAATTTGATTAATGAAAAAGTGAAATAATGAATCCATTCAGGATCTCCAAGAAACAGTATGGGTTTTATAAAATATCGATACATAAATACAAAATAAAAAAAATCCCGCCGCAGCAGGATAAAACTATTTTTTTGGAGGGTTTAATTTTTGACTCATTTCAAGTGATAGCGCTGATCGTTCTATTTTTAACTTACCTGCCATAGTCTCAATGATACAAGTATTATCATTATCATTCAGATCTAAAACTTTAGCATGAAGACCACTTTTCGTTATTACTCGATCTCCTTTAGACAAATCTCTCATAAAATTTTTTTCTTTCTTTTGCCTTCTTTGTTGAGGAAGTATAATAAAAAAGAAAAAAACAACAAGCATTAGGAGTAAAAAGGGCATTTGCCCTGAAAATCCGTCCATAATTATCGTCAATTTGAATTTTGTTGTTGACGTGCTTTAGCTAATTCGTCTCTTTGTTTTTGTTTAACTGGATCGGCATTTACCATTGCTTTTATTCTAAGTGTTTCTCTGCCGCTTTGGGTGTTAGCAGATATAGTGACTGTTTTTTGTTGCATGTTGGGCTTATTATTTGAATCAAAACTTACTAAAATTTGTCCAGTTTCTCCAGGTTTTATAGGAGTATTTTTTGGATACTTAGGAACTGTACAACCGCAACTCCCTCTTGCATCAACAATTAAAAGATCTACTTTACCTGTGTTTGTAAAGTTAAATGTAGTTTGAACAGTCTCACCTTCCTGAATGGTCCCAAAGTCATGAGAAACCTTGTCAAAAGTCATTGCTGCAGCAATTGGTGAAGTATCGGAAGCCTTAGCAGCTTTTTCCTGATCTACTTTTTTTGTAGCGCTTTGATTACAGCCAGAAAAGCCAAAAACAAAAACACAAATAATTAAGTAAATTAATTTTTTCATTATTTAAAATTTTTTATGCAATTCAAAATTAAAAAAAAAGTTATAATAAACCTCTACCAGTTTTATTTAAACACCCCTTCTTATTAAAATCTTTTATCATTTTATCTAATATCCCATTAATGAAAATATTACTCTTTGGAGTTGAATAATCTTTTGAAATTTCAATATACTCGTTCATAGTTACTTTTGGAGGAATTGTAGGGAAATATAATAATTCAGCTATTGCCATCTTAATCAAGATAGCATCAATAAAAGCAATCCTATCACTATCCCAATTTGGAGTCCTTCCCTCAAGCTCTGATTTAAGCTCATCATTTTTAACCACAACTTTTTCTAAAAGTTCGACTGCAAACTGAGGGTCTTCATCACTAGCACTCATCTCAGGGAAATTTAAGCTGTTATAGTCACTCGGATCAATTTTATTTAGCATCTTTAGAGTATATGTATTAACAACAGGAAGATCATCAATCCAGGTGAGTTCATGATCTTCCATATATTCATAAAAAACTTCTGATACTGCAATTATTTCTTTGAAAAAAAAAATTATTATTTCCCTATCTTGATTTATGGTTGGATTCTCTAACTTAGAATACGTAATGAAGGATTCACTTTCCATGAGATCTTTAAAAGCAGTTTTCACATATTCAAAGTCTAAATCCCAATATTTAATTTTTTTCTCTTTAATAATACTAGTTAAAACCCTATGACCAGAAATAAAGCTTAGGATTTTATTGTTGACTAGATGTGTAGATTTGTTGTCCAAAGGACCATTACGTAAATCTTTTTGAAGTAGAATATATTGCTGTGTATACTCATGTATAGACTTTAAAAAAGAAAGGATTGTGATGTAAAGTGAAAAGGTATTTAGAAAACT
This sequence comes from uncultured Bacteroidota bacterium, assembly GCA_902515395.1. GTDB lineage: Bacteria > Bacteroidota > Bacteroidia > Flavobacteriales > Flavobacteriaceae > UBA8316. The sequence continues at coordinate 18,156 of CABXUL010000004.1, forward strand.
TTCTTTAAAAAACGTTATATGTTTATTAAGGTCGCTTTTTTCATTTAAAAAAAAAGAATAAAGCGACTGCATTACTTTTATTCGCAAATGTCTTCGGGTTAGCATTTAAATATTCGGAATCACAACCCAAAAATACTGCTTTAGATTTGATTCCAGCAAACATAAATACTTTTTGAATTTGAATCATGATGCATTTGATTAACTTTGGAACTTTTATTGAGAAAGGCATCAGAGACTATGAGAGAACTTGGTTACCTTAACAAATACCTCAAAAAGTACCGTATAAAAATACTTATTGGATTATTCATAACTATAATCTCCCGTATATTCTCATTATTTGCTCCGCGACTAATAGGAAACTCTCTAACAGCAGTCGAAAAATACATAATTGAAAATAAGGAAACTTTTGAGTCCCTTAAAGAACTTCTGCTAAATAATATTCTTATTATCATAGCAGCTACATTACTGTCAGGTTTTTTCACCTTTTTAATGCGGCAAACAATTATAAATGTTTCAAGATACATAGAGTTTGATCTCAAAAACGAAATATTTAATAATTATCAGAAGTTCTCTCTAAGCTTTTATAAAAATAATCGAACAGGGGACATGATGAGTAGAATAAGTGAAGACGTAGGTAAGGTAAGAATGTATGTTGGTCCAGCAATAATGTATAGTATAAATACCATTACATTATTTATTTGTGTTATTACTATTATGATTAGTATAGCTCCAAAATTATCTTTTTACACACTAATTCCACTTCCATTATTATCGATTATAATTTATAAGTTAAGTAAGGTAATTAATACTAGAAGCACGATAGTTCAAGAAATGCTTGCAAAGTTATCTTCTTACACTCAGGAGAGTTTTAGTGGTATTTCAGTAATTAAATCATATGCTCTAGAAAATTTTATGAATAAAAATTTTGAGAATTTAGCATCTGAAACTAAGTCAATAAATATGAATTTAGTGAAAGTTCAAGCTTGGTTTTTCCCACTAATGATTCTATTAATTGGATTAAGTAATTTGACTGTAATATTTGTTGGCGGGAAACAATATATTAATGATGAGATAGAAATAGGAGTTTTAGCTGAATTCATTGTATACATAAACATGTTAACGTGGCCAGTTGCCGTTGTAGGTTGGGTAACATCTGTAGTGCAGCAAGCCGAAGCATCGCAAAAGAGAATAAATCGATATTTAAATGAAAAAATTGAAATAAAAAATGGAAAAGGGATTGAAAAATTGATTAGTGGAGAAATAATTTTTGAAAATGTATCACTTTTTTATCCAGAAACCAAAATCAAAGCTTTGGATAAAATTAGTTTTAAAATTAAAGCAGGTGAAAAATTAGGAATAATTGGTAAGGTTGGTTCTGGAAAGTCAACTTTACTTAATTTAATCAATAGGCTTTATGATGTTAGTGAGGGGAGAGTTATAATTGACGGAAATAATGTTAAGGATTTTAAACTTAATAGATTACGAAGTTTAATAGGAAATATTCCGCAAAATTCTTTTTTATTCTCTGAATCAATCGAAGACAACATTAGTTTCGGAAAACTTGACGCAACTATAAAAGAGATAAAAGAAGCTTGTAAAGTTGCAGAAATACATGAAAGTATAATTGGATTCAAAAACGGCTATGAAACTTTACTTGGGGAAAGAGGTCTAACCCTTTCAGGTGGCCAAATTCAACGTGTTTCAATTGCTCGAGCAATAATTAAAAATTCAAAAATACTTTTATTTGATGATTGCCTGTCCTCTGTAGATACAGATACTGAAGAAAAAATATTAAAAAATTTAAAAACAACTTGTCAAGATAAAACTACTATCATGGTTAGTAACAGAATTTCTTCAATAAAAGATGCCGATAAAATAATTGTGCTGGAAAATGGTAAAATAATCGAAGAAGGAGATCATAAAACATTAATAAAAAACAAAAATTATTATTCTGAACTTTTCAAGAGACAACAGCACGAAAAAGAGCTTTAATTTGTTTTGTTCTAGATTTTTTTAGATTTTTGTTTTAATAGATCAATAATATTTAAACAAAAGTTCAATGTATAATAATGAAAGAGATCAGGAAGAAATTTTCTCCAAAGTCCTAAGGGCCGGAAGAAGAACTTATTTTTTTGACGTCAGGGAAACAAAAGCAAGCGACTATTATTTAACAATCACAGAGAGTAAAAAATTCACAAATGATAATGGTACTTTTTACTACAAAAAACATAAAATATACCTTTACAAAGAGGATTTCTCAGAATTCAGAGATATTTTAGGAGAAATGTTGGAATTCATCGTTAAAGAAAGAGGTGAAGAGGTTATAAGTGAAAGACATCAAAAGGATTTCGACAAAAAAAAGGATTTCAACATAGCTCATAATTCCAATAATGACTTTTCTAATTTAAATTTTGAGGATATATAATTTTAATCCTCAATTTTAAAACTTTCTTTTGTAAATTTTGAACTTCATAAGTTTTTCAATAAAATTAAAATAGCTTTTTAATGGCCAAAACCTATTCATACATGCTTCCATTAGGTAAAGAAGCGCCAAATTTCATTCTCCCTGATACAGTTAGTGGAGAGGTTATTTCTTTAAGCAACATTAAAGGCACTAAAGGTACCTTAATTATTTTTATGTGTAATCATTGCCCTTATGTACTTCATCTTTTAGATAAAATTATTGAAATTTCAATTGAAATTAAAGAGTTAGGAATCAATACGGTTGGCATATCCAGTAATGATGTTGTAAACTATCCAGAAGACCATCCTAAACTAATGAAAAAGTTAGCTGAGGATAGAGATTTCAGTTTTCCATATTTATATGATGAAACTCAATCAGCAGCCATTTCCTATGAAGCGGCATGCACTCCAGATTTTTATCTTTTTGACTCAGACTTAAAGTTAGTATATAGAGGCAAGTTTGATGATGCACGACCTAAAAACGAAGAACCGATAACTGGAAAAGACCTAATGATAGCAGCTAAAAATCTTATAATGGGAATACCCCAAAATAGGGATCAAACTCCGAGTTTAGGATGCAATATTAAATGGAAAAAAGGTAATGAACCTTCAGGGTTTTTTAGCTAAAATCTAATAACTCAACTTCAAAAACTAATGTAGCATCGGGGGGAATCACTCCTCCAGCACCACTAGACCCGTATGCAAGATCACTTGGTATAACGAACTTTGCCGATGCCCCTTTATTTAGTAAGGCAATTCCTTCATCCCATCCACTTATTACCTGACCTTTTCCTAAGACAAAATTTAAAGGCTCATTTCGCCGATAAGAGGAGTCAAATTCAGAGCCATCCATTAACATCCCACGGTAATGAACAGAGACATTACTTCCAGCTGATGGACTCAGACCTTCGCCGGATCTGCTAATTTTATAATAAAGTCCAGATTCTGTTTTATTCATTTCAGCTACAATATTCTCAAGCAATTTGCTATCTTTTTCTTTAGCATCTTTAATTCGGTCTTCTTTATCATCTACAAAGGCGTTAAACTGGGCTACAGCATCCCATTGTTCGGCCTCATCCCCAATTCTTTCAATTGTTATTTTTTCGATAATATCATTTTGTTCAATATCATTAATGACTTCTTGCCCTTCCACAACATAACCAAAAACAGTATGTTTTCCATCAAGCCAGGGGGTTTCTATATGAGTGATAAAAAACTGACTTCCATTAGTTCCAGGTCCAGCATTGGCCATAGATAGAGTTCCAGGTCGATCGTGCTTTAATTCGGGGAGAAACTCATCATCAAAATTATAACCAGGTCCGCCAACCCCATTGCCTTGGGGACAGCCTCCTTGAATCATAAAACCTGGAATAACACGATGAAACTTTAACCCATCGTAATAAGGTGTTCCAGTATCATTAATATCGTTTTTTAAAGCGCCTTCGACGAGGCCAATAAAATTACCTACCGTACCAGGAGTTTTATCATGAGTTAATTTGATCTTAATGACACCCTTGCTAGTTCTAAATATTGCGAAAATTCCATTATGCATTTTTGAATGATTTAAAATGAATGCGAAGATAATAATAGTTAATTAATGAAAGCGAATTAGTATCAATTACCTACCTCACTAATAAATTTTAAACGGAATAACCTTAAATCGTCTTCCTCGTAATTATCCTCAAATTCTTCAATGGCGATAGAAATATCGTCAGACTCAGTATTCATAAAGTATTCCATTAATTCATCAATTTGATCATCGTCAAAAATTTCTTCGATCCAATAATTAATATCAAGTTTTGTCCCTGAGAAAACAATTGTTTCCATTTCATTTATTAAAATAGACATATTCATCCCTTTAGCAGCTGCAATGTCATCTAAAGCTAGCTTACGATCAACACTTTGTATTAAATACAATTTTAATGCTGAATTTGCCCCCGTACTTTTTATGATTAAATCATCAGGTCGTGTTATGTTATTTTCTTCAACATAATTATTAATTAAATCAACAAATTTTTTCCCATATCTTTTTGCCTTACCTTCTCCAACACCATTGATATTTGCCATTTCCTTGATATTGATTGGGTACTTTAATGCCATGTCCTCTAGAGAGTAATCCTGAAAAACGGCATAAGGCGGGACATCTGATTCATCAGCCACTACCTTTCTCAAAGCCTTTAAAAGGTTCATCAATACTTTGTCAGAAACTCCCTGAACTTTACTTATAAAAGAATTTGAGGTCGCATTATCATAGTTATGATCTTCTGTCATCATAAATGAAATGGTATTTTCTTGAAATTCTAAAGCCTTAGCAGTCAATTTTATAACACCATAGGTTTCTATTTCCTTTTTAAAAAACCCAGATATAAGCGCCTGACGAAGTAAAGCCGTCCAAAACCTAGTAGACTTATCCTTACCTAGACCAAAAAAAGATTTCTCGTTAGTTTTGTGAGATAAAATAAGTGCGTTTTTTTCACCAACTAAAGTTTTTACGATTTCTTTTAACTTATATTTTTCTTTTGTTTCTGATACGACTTTAATTAAACTTCTTAACTCATTACCAGCCTCTTTTTTGGGCTTCGGGAAACGCATATTGTCATCCATTTTAGCTTCATTCTCATTTTTGGCAGAATATTTCTCGCCGAAATAATGTAAAATAAATTTTCTTCTTGAAATTGAAGTTTCTGCGTAAGCTACCATATCATTTAAAAGAGCAAAACCGACTTCCTGTTCAGCAATAGGTTTACCCGACATAAATTTCTCTAACTTCTCAATGTCTTTGTGTGAATAAAAAGCTAAACAATATCCTTCTCCACCGTCTCTTCCAGCTCGACCGGTTTCTTGATAATAGCTTTCAATACTCTTTGGTATATCATGATGAATAACAAACCTCACATCTGGCTTATCAATTCCCATTCCAAAGGCAATAGTGGCAACTATAACATTGCAATCCTCATTAAGAAACATATCTTGATTCCTAGCTCTCGTTTTTGAATCTAAACCAGCATGATATGGTAAAGCATTTATACCATTTACTTTTAATGCCTCGGTCAACTCTTCTACACTTTTTCTAGCAAGACAATAAACAATCCCTGATTTCCCATTATTACTTTTAATAAATTTTATAATCTCAATATCAACTTGTGAAGTCTTTGTTCGAACTTCATAATAAAGGTTAGGACGATTAAAAGAACTTTTAAAGACTTTAGCGTCAGTTATTTTTAGATTTTTAATGATATCATCCTGAACTTTAGGCGTTGCTGTTGCAGTTAATGCTATTATTGGTATTCTCTGATCAATCTGATTTATAATTAATCGTAAATTCCTGTATTCAGGCCTAAAATCATGGCCCCACTCTGAAATACAATGTGCCTCATCAATTGCTAAAAATGAAATTCTAATTTTTTTGAAAAATTCAATTGTATCTTTTTTTGCTAAAGATTCTGGAGCTACATATAATAATTTTGTTGTTCCAGAAACCAGATCAGCCTTTACTCTTTTAGTATCTGTTTTGTTTAAAGAAGAATTCAAAACATGAGCTATCCCATTATTTGTTGATATACCCCTTATTGCGTCAACCTGATTTTTCATTAGAGCAATTAGGGGTGAAACAACCAAAGCTGTTCCTTCTGAAATAATGGCTGGTAGCTGGTAACATAAAGATTTACCTCCACCTGTAGGCATAATTACAAAAGTATTTTTTTTTGAAAGTAGGTTTTCAATTATAGGTTCCTGATGGTCTTTAAATGAAGAAAATCCAAAAAAAAATTTGAGAGATGATTTTAAATCAGTGGGGTCCTCCAATAGTGAATATTTAAATCCAAAAAAAAACTAAATTTGCACTTTACAATATAAGTTTTTTAAAAAACAAAAACTAATCAAAGAAATTTAAATTGAGTGAACACTCTCGTATTATTAAAATTGCTCGAAAAACAATCAAACTCGAGTCCGAATCATTAATATCATTAGAAAAATCAATTGGAAAAGAGTTCTGTAAAGTCGTAGACTCAATCTTCAATGCAAGAGGAAAAATCGTTATTTGTGGTGTTGGTAAAAGTGGATTAATTGGGAAAAAGATTTCCGCCACATTAAATTCAACTGGCACTTCAGCAATTTTTATTCATGCAGGAGAAGCTTCACATGGAGATATAGGAGCTGTAAAACCAAATGATATCTTTTTGGCAATTTCTAAAAGTGGGGACACTAGGGAAATTACTGACTTGATTCCATTCTTGAAAAATAATGGAAATTTCTTAATTGGTATGACTTCAAATCGATCTTCAACACTTGCCAAAAAATCGAACCTAATTCTTTTTACACCTTTTAAGGAAGAAGCATGCCCCAATAAACTATCTCCAACATCAAGTTCAATAACACAATTAGCCATTGGCGATGCACTAGCTATGACTCTAATGGAATTAAATGATTTCAAACCAAAAGATTTTGCATTACTTCATCCCTCAGGAAGCCTTGGCAAAAAACTTAATCTCAAGATCAGAGATTTGTTGAAGGATGATTTTAAGCCTCAAGTCTCGCCCAAAACAAAAATGAAAGATGTTATTTTAGAAATATCAAGAAAAAGATTAGGAGCTACTGTAGTAATTGAAGATAATAGCATAGTTGGAATGATTACCGACGGCGATATCAGAAGGATGTTAGAAAAAAATGACAATATAAGTGAACTTAATGCAGATCAATTTATGACTAAAAACCCAAAATGTGTTCGTGATAATTTAATGGCAATTGATGCGCTTTACCTAATGCAAAGTAAAAAAATAAACCATTTAATTATAATTGACCATAAAGATTCCTATGTTGGGGTAACTCACATTCTAGATTTTATTAATGAAGGATTGAATTAATGAAAAATCCAAATGAAATGTCTTTTTTAGACCATCTTGAGGACTTGAGATGGCATTTGATTAGGTCATGCCTTTCTATATTAATTCTAGCATCAATTGCTTTCTTGACTAAAGACTTTATTTTTGATACAATAATTTTTGGTCCAAAAAAAATAGATTTTCCTACTTATCGCTGGTTTTGTACCCTGTCTGAATCCTTTGGTCAAGGAGATAGTTTTTGTATAACGGAAATGCCTTTTAGGATTCAAAGTAGGACAGTTGCTGGTCAATTTTCGGCCCATTTATGGACATCTATATTAGCTGGTTTCATTTTGGCTTTTCCCTATGTTATATTTGAGTTTTGGAAGTTTGTAAGCCCTGGTCTTCATGATGCTGAGAGAAAAAATGCAAGAGGATTCATTTCAATTGCTTCTTTGTTGTTTTTTGTTGGTGTATTTTTTGGTTACTACATTGTGACCCCTTTATCAATTAATTTTTTAGGTAATTATACTGTAAGTATTGAGGTATTTAATGACTTTGACTTATCTAGCTATATTGGACTACTTAGAGCTTCAGTTTTAGCAAGTGGTATTATTTTTGAATTACCTATAATAATTTATTTCTTAACTAAGGTGGGAATTGTTACTCCAAGATTTTTAAGTAAGAATCGGAAGTTTGCACTTATTATTGTATTGAGTTTATCAGCAATCATTACACCACCAGACATTGTTAGTCAGATAATTGTCAGTATCCCATTACTTATATTATATGAAGTAAGTATATTTATATCGAAATTCACTTACAGACGTTTGGAAAAACAGATGCAAAATCTCTGATAATTTAAATGATTTTAAGCGCACAAAACATAGAGAAGTCATACAAAGGGAGAAAAGTAGTAAAAGGAATTTCAATTTCAGTTAAACAAGGAGAAATTGTCGGATTACTTGGACCAAATGGAGCAGGTAAAACAACTTCTTTTTACATGATTGTAGGTTTAATTAAACCCCAAGGAGGAACAATATATATTGATAAACAAGATATTACCACTTTTCCTATGTACATGCGTGCACAAAATGGTATTGGATACCTTGCTCAAGAAGCTTCGGTTTTCAGAAAACTAAGTGTAGAACAAAACATCTTAAGTGTTCTTCAGCTCACAAAATTATCCAAAAAACAACAAAAATTAAAAGTTGAGGCATTAGTTGAAGAGTTCGGACTTACCCATATTCGAAAAAATCGTGGGGATTTGCTATCCGGTGGCGAGAGAAGAAGAACTGAAATTGCCCGTGCTTTGGCAACTGATCCTAAATTTGTATTGCTAGATGAGCCTTTCGCTGGAGTCGATCCCGTTGCTGTTGAAGACATTCAGCGAATTATCGCACACCTTAAGAAAAAAAATATAGGAATACTTATCACAGACCATAATGTTCAAGAAACCCTTGCAATTACTGACAAAACTTATCTAATGTTTGAAGGAAGCATACTAAAAGCAGGTACTCCAAGTGAATTGGCTAAAGATGAAATGGTCAGAAAGGTATATCTAGGGAAGAATTTTGAATTAAGAAAAAATAAAGTAGTTTTTTAATGTGTTTATTAAATATTCTTTGAATGAGAATCCGTAATGCTGAGCCTAGAGATGCATCAAAACTATCACTTCTAATGAATGAAGGGTTTGGTTGGGAAAATACGAAACTCTTTGAATCTTCATTTTTTAATAATAAGAACATTACCTGTTTAGTTGCTGAAAATGACCAAGGTGAAATCATGGGATCAGCTTCATTGCATTTGTTGCAAAAAATCAATAGAAGACTTGGAATTATTGAAGATGTGGTGGTCTTTAAAAAATTCAGGGGTAAAATGGTTGGGGTTAAACTTATTAAAAAATTAATAGAAATATCAAAAGATTCTAAATGTTATAAACTTATTCTCAATACAAATGAAGATACTGTTCACTATTATGAATATTTTGGTTTCATAAAGAAACAACTACAAATGGAACTGAGAGAGAAATAATATGTGTGGAATAGTCGCTTATATTGGAAACAAGGACCCTAAACCTATTTTGATAGGTGGGTTACATCGATTGGAATACAGGGGTTATGATAGTGCAGGTATTTTAGTGTGTAATAACTCTGAATATCAGTTAACTAAAATTACGGGTAAAGTAAATGCCCTTTCAAAAATGCTTGAGACTAAACCTAACATTGCTCCCCATATAGGTATTGGTCACACCAGATGGGCTACCCATGGTATGCCTAATGACACAAATGCACATCCCCACCACTCAAATTCTGGCAAACTATATATGGTGCATAATGGAATTATTGAAAACTATGATACCCTTAAAATGGAACTTATCAAGCGGGGATATTCATTTTATTCCGATACAGATTCCGAAGTATTAGTAAACTTAATACAAGAAATTAAGGTCAAAGAAAATGTAAAATTACATAATGCTGTCCAACTAGCTTTAAATCAAGTAGTAGGTGCTTACGGTATAGTAGTCTGTGATACTTTCAACCCAAAAGAATTAATCGTAGCTCGTTTAGGAAGTCCTATAGCCATCGGGCTTGGAGAGAGTTGTTTTTATGTTGGTTCTGATGCAACCCCTTTCTTGGATCATACACGAAAGGTTATCTATCTAGAAGATAATGAAATGGCAGTTTTATCAAAAAACGGTAAAATTAATATTAAAAATATTATAAGTGATGAGCCAATTCACCCTTATATAGAAGAGCTTCAATGGAGTTTGAATAGTATCCAAAAGGGTGGTTATAGGCATTTTATGTTAAAGGAAATTCACGAACAGCCTAAAGCAATTAGCGATACGCTAAGGGGAAGATTATTAGTTGACAAAGGAACGATCCAAATTAATAGTATAAATGAATATAAAGAGAAATTCCTAAATGCTAAGAGGATAGTTTTTGTTGCTTGTGGAACTTCCTGGCATGCTAGCTTGGTTGGAGAATATCTTTTCGAACATTTTATTCGTATTCCCGTTGAAGTTGAGTATGCCTCTGAGTTTCGATATCGGGACCCTATAATTGAAAAAGATGATATCGTGATTTGCATATCCCAATCGGGAGAAACTGCTGACACACTTGCTGCATTAAAAATTGCAAAAGAGAAAGGAGCTTTTATTTATGGAATATGTAATGTCGTAGGATCATCTATCTCTAGAGAAACACACTCTGGAATATACACACACGCAGGACCTGAAATAGGAGTAGCTTCCACGAAAGCTTTTACAACTCAAATTACAGTTCTTATTCTCATTGCACTAAAATTAGCTAAAATTAAAAAAACTTTTGATTCTCGGCAACTTCTTGATTATCAAGCTGAATTATCTAAAATTCCAGAAAAAATAGAGCAACTTATTAAAACCTCTCCCTCAATAGTTGAAATTGCGAAAAACTATTCGGATTCCCAAAACTGCATATATCTTGGCAGAGGTTTCAATTTTCCAGTTGCACTAGAGGGAGCACTAAAGCTAAAGGAAATTTCTTACATCCATGCTGAGGGTTATCCTGCTGCCGAAATGAAACACGGTCCAATAGCATTGATTGATAAAAATATGCCTGTTGTTGTAATTGCTACAAAAAAAACAAATTACGAAAAGGTGGTTAGTAATATACAAGAAATTAAATCTAGAGAGGGAAAAATTATAGCAATAGTTTCTGAGGGAGATGAAACAGTAGCAAAATTGGCAAATCATGTTATTGAAATACCCAATGTTTCAGAATGCTTTACTCCAATACTTGCAACTATTCCTCTACAGCTTTTATCATATCAAATTGCAATAAATAGAGGTTGTAATGTTGACCAACCAAGAAACCTTGCAAAATCAGTTACCGTTGAGTAAGATTTAGAATCTTTTTTTATTCTACTTCAGGTTTAATCTTAAAGTTTAAAATATTAGGTTTATACACCATATTTTATTAATCAAATTAAAAGATTGTCAATTAATGTTAGATTCATTCCCAATTTTAAGAATACTAATTTTTAAAAGATTAAGAACCAAATAGAATAAAATTGCAAAACTTATTCCTCCCAAACCAAAAAAAAGTATGAATACTGATGTTATTGTGATTGTTAATATTCGCAAAATTAAATCAACAATTCCTGTAGAAAATGACTTAAAGGAAAAAAGAATAAGATTTGTATTCATTAAAATAACAAAAAGGACCGCCATTAAAATCAACCCAGGATTTGATATAATTATTGGCTTTAAAAAGAGAAGGTTTGGATGCTGAATAATTAATGGAATGGATCCAAAAAACATTGCCATGGCTGGAGTTGGTAAACCTATAAAATGGTTTTTTTTCGATCCATTTATATTAAATCGGGCTAACCTAAATGCAGAACCAAGGGGTAAGATAAAACCAATAAATACCCACGGTATGAATTCAACAACAGAATTAATAGGCCACCCAAGAACAACCTCTAATGGGTGATTCCCAGCCAAAACAAACAATTGTGCCAAAATAATTCCAGGTGCCAAGCCAGATGTAACCATATCAGCCATAGAGTCTAACTGAACTCCTAATTCACTTTCAACACCCAATAACCTCGCGAAAAGACCATCCCATATATCAAAAAACACACCTGCCAATAGGAATAAAAAAGCTGTTTCGAATTGAAATATATAAGCAAAATATATTGAAAAACAGCCACACAATAAATTTAACGATGTAAAAAAATGCGGAACTGATTGTTTAATCATTAGATTTGTCTTTACCTTTTGGTAAAATATTCCGGAAAATTAAGGTTTGATATTTTAAGAAAAAAATCTGAGGATATAAAATATATGTTTTTTATCAAAAAACCATTACTTCTTAGCCTACTATCTGGGGTTTTATTGACACTTTCTTGGCCAGTTAGTGGTTTCTCATTCTTGATTTTTTTTGGACTAATTCCGTTATTTTTATTAGAGCATATAATTTCTAAAGACAATAAAAAAAGAAAAAGAATAAGACTTTTTGGGAATGCTTTTCTTTCCTTTTTTATTTGGAATCTAGGAACAACCTGGTGGATTGTTAATTCCTCTGTTTTCGGAATGTTTTTTGCAGTTATTTGTAATACCCTGTTTTACACCATTTTAATAATGCTCTTCAATTGGTCAAAAAAGAGATTACCTCTTAGAACAGCATACATATTCCTGGTTACACTCTGGATTACTTTCGAAAAATTTCACTTGGAATGGGAATTTTCTTGGCCATGGCTAAACTTAGGTAATGTTTTTTCTGAAGATATTCATTGGATACAATGGTATGAATACACCGGTATATTTGGTGGATCTCTTTGGATTTTGGTAATTAATATTGGTGTATTTGAAGTTTTGAAAAATCATCCCCTAAATTTTAAAAACTCCAAATTTGTAGCAAAAATTAGTCCTTGGTTGATAGGTATTGCTATTCCCATCATAATTTCTTTGATCATTTATGAGTCAGAGGAAAAAGGTGAGTCAAGAATTGAGGTATTACTTCTTCAACCCAATATTGATCCTTATGAAGAAAAATACGAAAGGAACAATCGTTATTTTTTCGATTTAATGATTCAAATGGTTTCGAAACAGATTACCGAAAAAACCAGGTATATTTTTACCCCTGAAACATACTTTGCCTCAGGATTAGGTGAGCCCCTAAACGATTTTAATAATTGTCAACTTTATCGTGATTTAGATTCGCTACTTCAAAAGAATCCTAAAATACAATTGGTCAGTGGAATTCAATCCTTTAATATTTATCAATCTGAGAAAATGCCAAGTTCGACTGCTAATGAGATGAAAAAAGGATATTGGATAGATTTTTATAATTCTGCACTAAAAATGCAAAGTAATTCAAAGCATGAGTTTTATCATAAATCAAAATTAGTCGTGGGAGTTGAAAACATGCCTTATAAAAGTTTCTTTAAACCTATCTTAGGTCAATTCCTTATTGACCTTGGAGGAACAGTTTCTAGTAGAGTGACACAAAAAGAAAGAACAGTTTTTAAACATAAAACAGAGAATCTAAAAGTAGGACCAATTATATGCTATGAATCAATTTATGGATCATTTGTAACAGAATATATCAGGAGAGGGGCAGACTTTCTTGCGATAATTACTAATGATGCATGGTGGGGAAATACTGCTGGACACAGGCAATTATTGAGTTACTCTAGACTAAGGGCAATTGAAAACAGAAGGAGTATTGTTAGAAGTGCTAATACAGGAATTTCCGCAATTATTAATAAAAAAGGGGAGTTGATTGATAAATTACCATACAACCACAGGAGTTCGCTTCGCGGACATTTTTCTACAGCGAAAGAAATTACTTTTTATACTCAATATGGAGATTATATTGCCAGATTATCATGTTTAATAATGATTCTTTTTTTTCTTTTGGCTCTAAGCGGAAGACTTAAGCCAATTAGTTTCAAAAAATAATTTTAATCTTTTTTAAACGACTTTTCAGCAATTCAATATTCTTAAGAAATATTCTTAATTTAATTATGCTTCTTTTCAAAGCAAAGTAAATTCATTTAACCTCTTTAAAATAGAAAGTAATTAAAATGACTAGTCCTAAAATATACATCAAAAAAGGAGACGATGGAACAACTCGACTATTTTCTGGAAAAAGAGTCAATAAGCACAACATAAGAATTAAAACCTGTGGAACTTTGGATGAATTGAATGTTTGGATTGGAATGATAAGAAATTTTGAAATAGATAAAAATACCCAAAATACTCTTATAATAGTTCAGCAAGAACTAATGTCAATAGCTACTCAATTATCTGATCATAGGGCTTACGAATCACCTAAAATGGAACATAGCTTAAAACCATTAGGTAAAAACAATGTTATTTTTTTGGAAAATCAAATTGATTTAATGACAAAGGGACTGCCTGAACTTAAAAATTTTATTATCCCAGGAGGTCATAGTATTATTTCATATACTCATCTTGCTAGATGTTCATGTAGAAAATTAGAGAGATTAATATCTGAGCTAAAGGATAAAGAAAGTGTTCCAAATGTGATCATTGCATATATCAACCGGCTTTCTGATTACCTTTTTACTTTGGCAAGAAAATTCACTTATGACATGGATGTAAGTGAAATTAAATGGATTTCAAAAAAAAATAGGAGTCCTTTGTTGTCTAATTCCCTTAAAAATTTATTTTTGCACAAATTTCTATATCTATGTATTGGACATTAGAACTTGCATCATACCTAAGCGACGCACCCTGGCCCGCCACAAAAGACGAGTTAATAGATTTTTCTATAAGAACTGGAGCACCTTTAGAGGTTGTTGAAAACCTCCAGTCAATGGAAGACGAGGAAGATATTTATGAATCAATAGAGGAAATTTGGCCAGATTTCCCAACTGAGGAAGATTATCTCTGGAATGAAGATGAATATTAATATATAAAATCTGAGGATTAGAGTATCCTTAGAGGTTCTTTTTTTATTTATTTTTATTAAGATTTAAACCAAACCAATGGGTCTATTAAATTCAGTTTTAAAAATTTTTGTAGGGGATAAAACCAAAAAAGACCTTGCTGGGATTTTGCCAATTGTAAGTGAAATCAATAAATACTTTGATTCATACAATTTATTGACTAATGATCAATTGAGAAATAAAACCCTTGGATTTAAGGATCTACTCAACAAAAATCTTAATGAAATTGAAGGTAGAGTCAAAAAGCTGAAAGAAGAAATCAACCAAACAGAAGATATTGACCACAAGGAGAACTTATACCAGCAAGTTGATGATTTGACAATAAAAATTAGAGAAATTACTGCTGATACATTAGAAAAAATATTACCAGAGGCCTTTGCAGTAGTAAAAGAAACTGCTCGGAGATTTTTAGAAAATAGTAAAATAGAAGTAACGGCAAGCGAATTTGATAGAATGCTGTCTCAAAATAAGTCTTACATAAAATTAAATGGAGAAAAAGCCCAATGGTCAAATTCTTGGGATGCAGCTGGAAAGCCAATCGTTTGGGATATGATCCATTATGATGTTCAACTTATTGGAGGTATTGTAATGCATCGAGGAAAAATTGCTGAAATGCAGACTGGAGAGGGTAAAACCTTAGTTGCATCATTACCTATATACCTTAATGCCTTAACTGGACGTGGTGTTCACCTTGTAACAGTCAATGATTATTTAGCTAAGCGAGACAGTGCTTGGATGGGACCATTGTTTGAGTTTCATGGTCTTAGTATCGACTGCATTGATTATTATAGGCCAAACAGTCAGGAGCGAAAAAAAGCTTACCTAGCTGATATCACATATGGAACAAATAATGAATTTGGATTTGATTACCTCAGAGACAACATGGCTCATACCCCAGATGATTTGGTGCAGCCCAAACACCACTTTGCAATCGTAGATGAAGTTGATTCTGTTCTGGTTGATGATGCTAGAACTCCATTGATTATCTCAGGACCAACACCTGAAGGTGAAAGACACGAATTTGACCTTCTAAAACCAAAAGTGTCCTCATTAGTTTCCAACCAGCGAAACTACTTAACAGGAGTTTTAACGGAAGCTAAGAAAAAAATTAGTGCAGGTGATGCTAAAGAAGGAGGTATTCTTCTTTTAAGAGTCTTCAGAGGTTTACCGAAAAATAAAAGTTTAATTAAGTTTTTAAGTCAAGAAGGCGTACGTCAACTACTGCAAAAGACTGAAAATTATTATATGCAGGATAATAACAGAGAAATGCATCAAATCGATTCAGAACTGCTATTCACAATAGATGAAAAAAATAACCAAATAGAGTTAACAGATAAGGGAATAGAAACTCTATCATCAGACGCTGAAGATAAAAACTTTTTCGTTCTACCTGATATAGGAGGGGAGATTGCCAAAATAGAAGCTAAAGAACTCGATCCAAAAAAAGAAACCGAATTAAAAGAGGAATTATTCAAGGACTTCAGCGTCAAAGGAGAGCGTATTCATGCAATGAATCAGTTACTTAAAGCTTACACACTCTTTGAAAAAGACATTGAATATGTAGTTATGGAAAATAAGGTCATGATTGTCGATGAGCAAACTGGCCGAATAATGGATGGAAGACGTTATTCTGATGGACTCCACCAAGCAATTGAAGCGAAAGAAAACGTAAAAATTGAGGCAGCAACTCAAACATTCGCTACAATTACTCTACAAAATTATTTCAGAATGTATGAAAAACTTTCTGGTATGACTGGAACAGCAATAACTGAAGCGGGTGAGTTCTGGGAAATTTATAAACTAGATGTGATTGAAATTCCGACTAATCGACCAATTAAAAGGAAAGATAGAGACGATTTAATTTACAAAACAAAAAGAGAGAAATACAATGCAGTAATCGAGGAAGTCACCTCACTTTCTAAAGCTGGAAGACCTGTCTTAATTGGTACTACCTCGGTCGAGATCTCTGAACTTTTGAGTAAAATGCTTCAAATTAGAAAAGTGCACCATAATGTATTAAACGCGAAACTTCATAAAAAAGAGGCCGATATAGTTGCAGAAGCAGGAAACCCAGGTGTTGTTACCATTGCTACTAATATGGCTGGTCGAGGAACAGATATTAAGCTTTCCGATGAAGTTAAAAATTCTGGGGGATTAGCAATTGTTGGAACAGAAAGGCATGACTCTCGTCGAGTAGATCGTCAACTTAGAGGTCGATCTGGAAGACAGGGTGATCCAGGAAGTTCTCAATTCTATGTTTCTTTGGAGGATAATTTAATGCGACTATTTGGATCAGAACGCGTAGCCAAAGTTATGGATAGAATGGGCCTTGAAGAGGGTGAAGTAATTCAGCATTCTATGATGACAAAGTCTATTGAACGTGCTCAGAAAAAAGTAGAAGAAAATAATTTCGGTATACGAAAAAGATTATTGGAGTATGATGATGTTATGAACGCTCAGCGTGAAGTAATTTATAAAAGAAGAAAACATGCGCTTAGTGGTACTAGGTTAAAGCTGGATATTGCCAATATACTATATGACACTATACAAGAAATAGTATTGACCAATAAGGCTTCAAGTGATTATAAAAACTTTGAATTTGAAGTCATTAGTAATTTTTCCATTACATCGCCTATAGACTCAGAGGGGTTTAAGGAAACTTCTGAAAATGATATTATTAATGAACTATTTAATCTACTTAATCAACATTACAGCAAAAAAATTGCTTCAAATGCAGCTTTGGCTTTTCCTGTTATCAAAAATGTTTATGAGAGACCCGGTAATACTTATGAAAGAATTGTAGTTCCTTTTACAGACGGTATCAAAACGTTAAATGTAGTTACTGATCTCAAAAAAGCCTATGAAAGTGCAGGTAAATATTTGATTGAGGATTTTGAGCGAAATATTACTTTGGCATTAATAGACGAGGCTTGGAAGACTCACTTAAGAAAAATGGATGAGCTTAAGCAATCGGTTCAACTAGCTGTTCATGAACAAAAAGATCCTTTACTTATTTATAAGTTTGAAGCCTTTGAGCTTTTCAAATTTATGATCAACAACTTGAATAAGGAAATACTTTCATTTTTATTTAAAGGTGGGTTACCTCAACAAAGTGAATCTCAAATTCAAGAAGCTAAAAAAACTGCCACTCCGAAGGGATATAAAACTTCCAAAGATGAAGTTTACAACACAGATGAACTTGCTCAGAGAAATAGGAGTGCTGGAGCAGGAGCAACTGGATCTCAACGCGCTACCGTAGAAACCATTGTAAGAGAGATGCCAAAAATTGGCAGAAACGAGAGAGTAATTATTAAAAATATAAGCACTGGAGAAACCAAAACTGTCAAATTCAAACAAGCGGAACCCCTAATCAAAAATGGGGAATGGGTAATAAGCAATTAAATTTATAAATTGATAAAGTTTAAAATTTTTTGATGGAGGTTTATGCAAATGTCTTATTATGGGTGGTCCCAATGTTCATAATTTTAATTGTTATTGAAATTGTGTATGGGCATATTAAGAAAAAACAGACTCATACTTTCATGGATACCCTTTCCAGCCTAAGCTCAGGAATGACAAATATACTTAAAGATATCTTGGGATTAGTTGTTGTAATTATTTCCTATCCATATTTACTCAGTAAACTATCTGTTTACAATATGGAAAACAATGTTTTAGTTTATATCGTAGCATTTATATGTTTAGATTTTTCAGGCTACTGGACACATCGCTTAAATCATAAAATCAATCTTTTTTGGAATCAACATATTATTCATCATAGTAGTGAGGAATTTAACCTAGCTTGTGCATTGCGACAAAGTTTTTCTGATCTATTAGGGTATACTGCACTATTTTTAATTCCAGCCGCAGTTTTAGGAGTTCCATCAGATGTTATTACCCTTTTGGCTCCCGTGCATTTATTTGGTCAGTTTTGGTATCACACACAACATATTGGAAAATTAGGATTCTTAGAATACTTTTTAGTGACCCCATCGCAGCACCGTGTTCATCACGCTATTAATCCAATTTATATAGACAAAAATCTAGCTCCTATTTTTTGTATATGGGATCGATGGTTTGGAACATTTCAAGAAGAATTAGAGGATGTGCCTCCTGTTTATGGTGTACTTAAACCTGTTCGAACTTGGAATCCTTTGATTATAAATTTTCAACACCTTTGGGGTTTAATTTTTGATGCTTGGCATACTCGCTCCATTAAAGAGAAATTGACCCTATGGTGGAAGCCTACAGGGTATCGCCCTGAAGATGTGAAGAAAAGATTCCCTCGAAATACCATTACCTCAGCAGATAAAATGGAAAAGTACAATCCTGAATCGGGAGGTTTATTGAAAAGCTGGGCTATGTTTCAATGGCTCGGGACCACCTTAATGCTTTTACTCCTTTTAGCAAACTATTCCTCTTTTGGAAATTTACAAACTTTACTTTTTGGTGGAGTTATATTGCTGAGTATATTTGGGTATACCTCTGTCATGGATCGTCAAACTTGGGCCTTTAGCTTTGAATTGGTAAGAAATCTTATAGGATTATTATTTTTTATCATTCCTTCACAATTTGAATTTTACTTATCCACAATACCTTGGTTATTTTATTTTGGATTGGCCTATTTTAGTTTAAGTCTTTTGGGTTGGTCCATAATTGACAAGAGATTGAAAATAAAATTACTTAATGAGGGCTAAAAAAAAAGTACTCTTGTTAGGTCCTGCTCACCCCTACCGAGGCGGCATTGCAGATACTCAAAATTATTTAGCACAAAATATATCAAGACTAGGACATGAAGTTTTGGTCTTTACTTTCAAATATCAATATCCTAAATTACTTTTCCCAGGTAAAACTCAATACAACTCAATTCCAGCGCCAAAAGGAATTAATATTAAAAGAAAAGTTCATAGTATAAACCCTTTGAATTGGATCAAGACTTCAAATGAAATCAATCAATACGATCCCGACATAGTTTTGTTTCGTTATTGGACCCCATTTCTTGCTCCATGTTGGAACTGGATCTCAAAAAGACTGTCTTCGAATATAAAAAAAATAGCCGTTGTTGATAACTGGATTCCACATGAGAGAAAACCATGGGATCATATATTGAATGATTTATTTGCAAAAAGAATGGATGCCTTTGTCACACTATCTAAAGCGGTTTCTGACGAAATAGAAGTTGATAAGCCTAGCACCCATATATGGTCCGGATTTCACCCAATTGGAGAGAACCTCCCTCATATTATTACAAAAGCGCAAGCTAGGAAAAATTTAGGGTGGTCAAAGGAGAAAAAAATTGTTTTATTTTTTGGTCTGATAAGAAAATATAAGGGGTTGGATTTATTGATCGAAGCTTTTTCAAAAGCACCACTAAAATCATCAGAAACATTGCTTGCAATTGTTGGAGAGTCTTATGAGAAAAAAGAAAAATATACTGATTTAATTCAGAAATTAGAATTAGAGGATCGCATAATCTGTGATTTTAATTATGCTAATGCCGAGCAAACAAGAGACGTTATATGCGCAGCTGATGTAGTGGCTCAAACTTATAAAGGAGCAACTCAAAGTGGTGTCACTCCACTCGCTTATTATTATAAAACTCCAATTTTAGTTTCTAACCTACCAGGTTTAATGGCACCTATTGAAAAAGATGGGACAGGTGTTGTAACAGAAAAAACTCCAGAGAAAATAGCTAATAATCTATATGAAATACTTAAAGAGAAAAAACTTTTATATTATCAAAAAAATATAAGTCAAACATTTAAAAATTATAGTTGGCAATCCTATTGTAAATCAATGTTTAATTTTATTGATGGTATCCAAAAAGGTGAATAAAACTTAATTTGTAATTTTAAAAAAATAATAATGAAAAACCTTTTAATTTCACTGTATCTTTTTTTATCATTCTCTTGTAATTATGAGGGAGAAAAAGAAACCAATAGACCTCCAAATGTTGTTATTGTTTTTACTGATGATCAAGGTTATCAGGATTTAAGCTGTTTCGGTTCTCCAAATATAATTACGCCCAATTTAGATCAAATGGCAAAAGAAGGGATTCGCCTTACCAGTTATTATTCCGCTCAAGCTGTTTGTTCAGCATCTAGGGCAGGCCTGTTAACTGGTTGCTATCCAAATAGGATTGGAATATCTGGAGCATTGTCCCCTAGGTCAAATCACGGTATTAACTCAGGGGAAACTACACTAGCTGAAATGCTTAAGGCAAATGGATACAGCACAGGAATCTTCGGTAAATGGCATTTAGGTCATCACAGGAAATTTTTACCTAACAATCATGGTTTTGATGAATTTCTGGGTATCCCATACTCCAATGACATGTGGCCAGTAGATTATGATGGTAATCAAGTCCCCGCGGATCACAAATTAGCTAAAAGATATCCTCAATTGCCTTTTTTCAAAGATTTTGAGGTAATTAAAGAAATACGAACCTTAGAAGACCAAGCAAAATTAACGACAGAGATTACTGAAGCCGCTGTTGATTTTATTGATAGAAATAAAGAAAATCCTTTTTTCTTATATGTTCCGCATCCCATGCCCCATACCCCTATTGCGGTTTCAGAAAAATTTAAAGGAAAAAGTGAGCAGGGGTTATATGGAGATGTTATAATGGAAATTGATTGGTCTGTGGGACAAATACTAGAAAAACTAAAAGAGCACCAGATAGAAGAAAACACAATATTCATTTTCACTAGTGATAATGGACCATGGTTAAGTTTTGGAAATCATGCAGGCAGTGCATTGCCGCTAAGAGAGGGAAAAGGTACTGCCTGGGAAGGTGGTCAACGAGAGCCCACAATAGTTTATTATCCAAAAAAAATAAGCCCTGGGAGGGCTATTGACACTCCAATAATGGCTATTGATATTTTACCGACTATTGCTGAAATTACAAATAGCAAATTACCGAATAAGAAAATAGATGGTAAGAGTGTTTGGAATATTTGGAAGGGTGAGACAGAAAAAAGTCCACATGAAGCCTATTATTTTTATTACAAAAAGAATGAAATGCATGGTGTTCGTTATAAAAACTGGAAACTTTATTTTCCACATACTTATCGATCACTAAACGGAAGAATGGGAGGTATGGATGGTTACAAAATTGAATATGATTATGATAACAAGGTTGAAAAAATTGAATTGTATGATTTGACAAAAGATATCAGCGAGACACTAGATGTAGCAAATCAACATCCAGAAATTGTTAAAAAAATAAAATCCCTTGCTGATAACATGAGAAAAGAACTCGGAGATAAATTATATGGAATTGAAGGTTCAGGAAATAGACAGGCGGGTAAATTAGATTAATTTTAAAAATGAATCCATGTATATGCTTTTAGGTTTATTATTTCTCTATCAATGTAATCTTAATGCTCCACAAGCTGAAAATAGTAAAAATCCGGTTTGGGAACCAATTGAAAATCACCAGGGAATGGCAAAGGCCTATTTTGCATCTGGATGTTTTTGGTGTGTAGAATACATATATGAGAGTTTAGCAGGAGTTGAAGAGGCTTTCTCGGGATACGCAGGTGGAAAGACCAAAAACCCAAATTACTATCAGATTAACACGGGAAGAACAGGTCATGCCGAGACTGTTGAAGTAATTTACAACTCTCATATCATTAGTTTTAAAACTCTACTAGAAGTTTTTTTTGATTCCCATGATCCTACATTACTAAACCGGCAGGGCCCTGATAGAGGTACACAGTACCGTTCGATTGCCTTTTATCAAAACCAAGAGGAAAAAAAGATAATTGTCGATTATATTAACAAATTAACTGCAGAAAGGACATTTGACAAAAAGATAGTTACAGAGGTAAAGCCTCTAGAGAAATTTTATTACGCAGAGGAGTACCATCAGGATTATGAAGTAAATAATCCTAATGACCTGTACATTCTAAATATATCCAAGCCTAGGTTCAATAAGTTTAAAGCTAAATCCTCTGATTTATTGAAAGAGGGGCATTAAAATATTAATAGATTTTCCTTGGTGAAATTTTTAACCAGGTCAAGTAAGTAATATATCCCACTAATCCGCCAAAAATAATTCCTGAGATAATGTCTAATGGGTAGTGTACACCTAAATAGATTCTGCTGTAAGCCACTGTACTTGCCAAACTAATTAAAATTAGAGGAATTTTCGTAAATCGATTTTTTAAGATTAATGAAAAGAAAACCGCTAGGGCAAAGGAGTTAGATGCATGACCTGAAAAATACCCGAAACTACCACCACAATTTGGTTTGACTAATCTCACTAAACCCCTGAGGCTAGGTTCATGGCATGGTCGCAAACGCTGAAAACCATACTTGAAAAGATTGGTAAATTGATCTGTAATTAAAACCAATAATACTGTGAAAATTAAAAGTATCAAAAATGATTTCAAATTGGTTTTTTTAAGAAAGTAAGTAATTAACAAAACATATACACAAATATTTAGTGATTTGTCGGTAATAGTAATCCAGAACAGATCAAATGAGGGTGAACCCATGCCGTTTAGCAATAGGAAGAGTTGACGATCTAAAGCGATAATCTCTTCCACCTAGCTATTCAAAATTTTTAATTTCCTTGTCGTAATAGCTAAGAGCCTCACCTATAAGTTGAGAAGTTTGGGATTCTAATTCCACACGATCTTCCTTTTCAAATTCCTCCATCCAATGAATCTCATCATTGATTACATTAATTAAAAATCGAGGATAAGCAGTGTGAATTACAAAAATAGTGTCTTCAAGCTCTGAACTATCTGCAATTAGGAATTTAGGTAAATGCATATATAAAGTTTTATTATTGAGTGATTAATTTTTTTGTAATATAATGAAATCTAGCAATCAAAAATAGAGCTGAAACTGATAGTCCAATTAGGAGTCCTATCCAAATACCATTAATTTCCCAATCAGTATAAAGTGCTAAATAATAACTAATTGGAAAACCAATAGTTCCGTAGGCTAAAAAAATAAGAAATGCGGGTAGCCAAACGTCCTGCATTCCCCTTAATGTAGCCAGAACAACCGCTTGCACTCCATCTGCAATTTGAAAAAATGCAGCAATTAAAATTAGGTCCGCAGCTAATATAATTACTTCAAGTACATCTTTAGAAATAACTGAATCAGAACTATCAAAATACATCCAGGGTAGAAAATCATGAGCTAATATAAATAGAAGACAAAAAAAGAAGTCCAACAAAAAAATAAGTAAAAAGTTAGAAATGGCTAACCTTCTCAAATTAAAAAAATCTCCTTTGCCTTTTTCATTTCCTATTCTTATCATAGCTGTTACTCCAACTCCAATCGCAACCATGTAAGTCATGGAAGATAAATTAAAGGCGATTTGGTTGGCAGCTTGTGCATTTTCACCAAGTAATCCTGACATCCAAATGGCTGAAGTAAAAAAAGTAACTTCAAAAAACATTTGAAGTGCAGAAGGGAAACCAAGCCCAATAATTTTTTTAAAAATTCTATGAGATAATTTCACTCGAAATAAATTTCTATGATATCTGTTAAAAAGCTTATTCCTATTTATAATATATCCTATAAAAAAAAGCATTATTAAACGGGAAATTAAGGTTCCTATCGCAGCGCCTTCGACCCCCATTTGAGGAAAGCCCAATAAACCAAAGATTAATAGATAGTTCAAAATCACATTAATCACATTTCCAACAATTGTAGCATACATTGCTAATCGGGTTTGAAAAAGACCTTCAGCAAACTGTCTAAATCCTTGAAATCCAACAAGTGGTATTAATGAAATTCCAACCCAAAAAAGATAAGGCTTTGCCAATTTTACAACATCAACTGGCTGTCCCATTTGCAATAAAAGAGGCTGGGACATTAAAATTAAACCTGACAACAAGAATCCAAATGATATGCATAAAAATAATCCGTGAACATATACTTGTCTAACTTTAGTATGGTTTTTTGCACCAAAAGACTCTGAAATTAAGGGAGTAATTGCAGTGGAAAAACCAATACCTAATGACATTGCAATAAATACAAAGCTGTTGCCAAGCGAAACAGCGGCAAGCTCTGTTGGACCTAATTGTCCAACCATAATATTATCAATCAACTGAACTATTGTATGACCAAGCATACCAATTATAACCGGATAAGCCAATTTTATATTATAGCGAAATTCTTTTGTGTATCTAATTAAGTTCATTAAGCTTTTCTGAATTTGAAAAAAAAATTATTCGAATCCAATATGATCTGTCAAAAATATTAATGCTGCCATAGTAGCAGCTCCTAATTCGAGCTCTCTCTTATTTATTGCTTCAAAAGTATCTATTTCAGAATGATGATGAATGAAATAACGTTGTGAGTCTGTTTTTAAACCAGATAAAACAAGGGCATCTTTTTTTAGGAGCCTTAGGTTTGCTCCAATCTCCCCTCTTCTAAAAAGGTGGATATAGTATGGCTCAAAAAAGGGTTTCCATTTTAAAATTCTTTCAAAATATTTATCACTAGTGTCAAAAACGAATCCACGGGGAGTAAAGGCACCCGAGTCAGACTCCAATACCATGAGGTGTTTTTCTCTCTTTTTTGAAACACTCTCAGAATATACTTTTGCTCCACGACCTCCATTTTCCTCATTCATGAATAAAACGACTCTTAAGGTATTTTTAGGTTTATAGTTTATAATATTTAATAGTCGGGTAGCTTCCATGGATTGGACTACTCCAGCTCCATTGTCATGTGCGCCTTCTCCTAAATCCCATGAGTCCAAATGAGCTCCAATAAAAATAATTTTATCAGGAAACTCAGTTCCTTTAATTTGTCCTATTACGTTATATGACTTAACCTCAGGATAATTTTTACAATCCTGTCTTAAAAAAAAACGAAGATGAGGATTTAATGAAATCATTGAGCTTAGGAGTTCAGAATCGTTTGTGCTAATTGAAGCTGCTGGAATCCTTTTACTAATAGGTAAAGAACCATAGCTCATTTCGCCAGTATGAGGATGATCATCTAAACGAAGATTCATTGATCTGAATAAGACTGCCAGTGCACCATATTTAGCAGCTTGAGCCGCACCAATATATTGTTGACCAAGACCTCCATCGTATGCTTTAAAAGTATTGACTAAACCCGACTGCATAGGTCTGTTAAAAAAAACAATTTTTCCATTTATATTCTTCTCTCCTAAAGATTCTAATTCCTCAATACTTTCAACCTCAACTATATTGGCACGAATTCCACCAGTTGGAGTAGCAATCGAGCCTCCAAGAGAACATACATTTACATTTATCGTATTTCCGGGACTAGACTCAATGTTGGCATATTCAAATGTACCTCGAACCCACTTTGGCACCATTACTGGCTGCAACCAAACAGAATCCAAGGCGGGGATATTGTTCAATTCATCTTTTATCCAATCAATTGCCCTCTGAGCATTAAGTGAACCGGATAAACGCCCTCCTATATTTTTACTTAAATGCTCTAACCAAGAATAACTTTTACCTTCTGTTAATGACTTAACATATATATCCCTTATTTTATCCTCTACTGAAGAAATCTTTTGAGCACCGATAAATTGAAAAAAAATAAGACTTAATATTAATAGCCGTTCCCGCATATTAATTATTTTGATTTTGAGGCAAACTGCTCTATGTCAATTACGCTAATAGGGTTGCTACCAAGGATCATTAAACGCTCTACAACATTTCTTAACTCTCTTACATTACCTGTCCATGGATAATCCATCAGTTTTTGCAAAGCATCTTCTGAAAAAATTTTCTTATCAACCCCTTGATCAGCTGAAAGGGTTTCTACAAAATATTCAACCAATAGGGGAATATCTGTTTTTCTATCACTTAAAGGGGGAACTTTAATAAGGATTACCGCCAATCTATGATATAGATCTTCTCTAAACTTTCCGTCTTCAATTTCCTGCAATAAATTTTTATTAGTTGCTGCTATAACCCTAACATTAACTTTAATTTCTTTTTCACTACCTACGCGATTAATCCTATTTTCTTGAAGAGCTCTTAGAACCTTGGCCTGAGCTGCAAGACTCATATCAGCAACCTCGTCAAGAAAAAGTGTCCCACCATTTGCTATTTCGAACTTTCCAGGTCGATCTTTAATTGCAGAGGTGAATGCTCCTTTCATATGGCCAAAAAGTTCGCTTTCAATAAGTTCTGAGGGAATTGCAGCACAGTTAACCTCAACGAACGACTCGCTGGAACGTTTACTTTTTTTATGCAAATAATGAGCTACCAATTCTTTTCCTGTCCCATTATTTCCTGTGATTAATACTCTTGCATCAGTTGGCGCAACTTTTTCAACCATAATATGTATCTTATTGACAGCTTCTGATTCACCTATTATCGTATATTTTTTGGCAATCCTCTTCTTAAGTTTAATATTTTCAGTAACCAGATTTTTTATCTCTAATGCATTTCTAACAGAAGTAAGCAGTCGATTTAAATCAGGAGGCTTTGATATAAAATCAAACGCACCTGCTTTCATTGCCTCAACGGCAGTAGAAATATTTCCATGCCCTGTAAGCATTATAAAGGGGATATCAATTCCATTTTCTCTTACATTTTGTAAAACTTCAACTCCATCCATTTTAGGCATTTTAATATCGCATAAAACCAGATCATAGTCCTCTTTTGTCAATTTTAGAAATCCATCTTTTCCATCCTCACTTTCAGTGATATCATAGCCTTTGTTTTCCTCAGTCAATATCTTTGATAAAACTCGTCTGATAGGCTCCTCGTCCTCAATCAAAAGTATTTTTTTCATTTTTGAATCTTAGTGGGATTATTCTTGTGTGTAACAACTCGCTGAGGAAAGGGTATTTCGATATCAAGTTCTTTTAATTTTTCAAATATTTTGTAACGTAGGTCACTTTTTACAAAATTGGCCTCAAAACTTCTATTCATCGAAAAAAAAAGTTCAAACTTTAGTGCACTATCACCATAATTATCAAATAATAAGATTGGTTCAGGATGTTTTAAAATCTTTGAATGCTCATTTGTAAGTTTAATTACTTCATCTTTAAGTAGATTTACATTTGTATCATAAGATACTCCGAGTGAAATAGATTCTCTAGTAAGTGTTCCATTCTCAGTCCAATTGTAAAGAATAGATGTGAGAAATTTATGGTTAGGAATGATTAATACTTTATTATCTCTAGTAACTGCTCTTGTAGTTCTTAACATGATATTTTCAACTTTACCAATCTGGCCATCAACCTGAATTATATCGCCAACGTGGACAGTTTGATCTGCCAGAATAAATATACCTGAAATAACATCCTGAATTAGTGTTTGGAGTGCCAAGCCAATCCCAACTAATAAAGCGGCTGACGCTGCAAAAATTGCGGTCACATTTACTCCAACTGTATCCAGAGTAATCAAAATAACAATTAAATAAATTGAGTAATTAAGAAATGTAAATATGCTTCGAAACTTGGAACGAGTCTCATTATTAAGAGCTCTAAGTGTAATTTTCTTGAATAATTTAAGAAATAAATAGGTTGTAAAAAAAACAGAAAATATAATTAGAATTACTTTGGGAGTAATTACAATTTCACTGCCTAGGTGCATTTTGTAATTAAAAAAATTTATTATTTCTTTCATCCTAGAAATTTGTCACTAAGATAATATTAAAAACAAGAACCACCCCTTATTTATAAGGATGGGAAAAATTGATACAAAAAAGAGATTACACTAAAAGTTAGTGCTAATTAAATCTATGCTTTTATACAAGAATACACCTCTATGAAAACATATCCTTTACCTTCTCAAAAAAGGACTTATCAGTCTTACTTGGAGCTGGCTTGAAATTATCGTCCTCAATCATTTTTTTGAAAAACTGCTTCTGTTCTTTATTTAATTCTTTGGGTGTCCAAACATTCACATGAACCAACAAATCACCTTTACCATAACCATTGAGATCTCCAACACCCTTACTTCTAAGTCTTAGTGTTTTACCAGACTGAATTCCCGACTCCAACTTAATACGAACTTTTCCTTCTAAAAGACTAATTTCTTTGGTAACTCCAAGAACAGCCTCAGAAATACTAATATATAAATCAAGATGGAGATGATTCCCTTCTCTAACAAAATTATCATGGGGTATTTCTTCAATTAATACTAACAGGTCACCTGCAACACCATTTCCAGTAGCTTCATTTCCCTTACCGGTAACCTTCAGTTGCATTCCCTCTTCAACACCCGCAGGAATCTTAATAGATACAGTTTCTTCATTTTCTATCATACCATTGGAATCACTTCCAGATGGACGGTTGGACAATGTTTGACCAGAGCCATTACAAGCAGGGCAAGGCGAAGAACTTTGCATCCTACCCAAAATAGTATTTGTAACACGCATAATCTGTCCTTTTCCTTTACAAGTTGAACAAGAAGAATATGTAACACCTGGAGCTTGAACTTTTCGCTTTACTTTGATTTTTTTATCAACTCCATTAACAATTTCTTCAAGCGAAAGCCCAACTTTAATTCTTAAATTACTACCCTTACCTCTAGATTGACCTTGTCCAAAACCACTACTAAAACCATCAAAGTTTCCTCCAAAAGCACTGCCAAAAATATCTCCGAATTGACTGAATATGTCGTCCATATTCATTCCACCACCACCAAACCCACCTGATTCGAATGCAGCATGTCCGAATTGGTCATATTGGGATTTTTTCTTAGAATCACTTAAAACCTCATAGGCTTCAGCGGCTTTTTTAAAATTTATTTCAGCTGCCTTATCACCTGGATTCTTATCAGGATGAAATTCAATTGCCTTTTTACGATAGGCTTTTTTAATTTCTCCACTTGAAGCGCCTTTTGATACTCCTAAAATATCATAAAAATCTTCTTTCATATCTGTTATTGTCCTACGACCACTTTAGGGTATCTTATTATTTTTTCTCCCAATTGATAACCTTTTTCTATAATATCAATTATTTTTCCCTTCTGAGAATCGTCCTGAGCAGGAATTTGGGTAATGGCCTCATGAATTTCAGCATCGAAAGCATCTCCTATTTTAGTTTTAGTTTCCTCTAGTCCATTGCTTTTCAAGATATCATCAAATTTATTTTTAATTAATATAAACCCTTCAATATCTTTTTCATTACCACCTTTAGAAACTTGAGAGGTAGCTCGGTCAAAATCATCTAAAACAGGCAATAAAGAACTCATTACTTCCTGACCTGCTGTTTTGAATAATTCTACTCGCTCCCTAAGGGTTCGCTTCTTGAAATTTTCGAACTCTGCAAATAGCCTCAAATATTTATCCTTTTCTTGCTCTAAAGAATCCTTTAGCTCACCAATCAAGTTAGATTGATTAGGTTTTGCTTTTTTTTTACGGACTGGTGCTTTCTTTTTTGAACTCACTGAACTTTTTTGCTTTTGTACCATATATTTTTAAAATTAAATTGTCAAAATTACTGCCAAATAATCAATTTTGTCAAAATGTCATCTTTTTTTATTGTAAATCTCTCTCAACGCACTATCCAGGCTTGAAAATTGAAATGAAAACCCCTTTTTTAAAATTAGCTTTGCACTTATTTTCTGACTACCCAAAATCAAGATGGAACGCTCACCAAAAAAAAATTTTAAAATAAAAGAAGGAATATTTGGTAAAAAAACTGGGCGATTAAGAGCCTTTCCTATCTTCTTAATAAGTTTACGTTGTAATACTGGATTGGGAGAAACAGCATTAAAAAGACCTTTCCAATTATTTGTAGCACAATAGAGAAATAAACGCGTCAAGTCAGATATATGTATCCAACTTTGCCATTGATTACCTGAGCCAAATGCTGATCCAGCCATAAGTTTAACTGGCAAGGCTAACTTGGTAAGTAACCCTCCACGGGCTGAAAGAACTAAGCCAATTCTAATAATTGAAAAATTAGCTGCCAAAGAAGAAAGTTTTCTAGACTCCTTTTCCCAGGCAATTACGATTTCTTGAAGATAATTTTCATTAAGAATTTTGTTTTTTTCAGTAAAGGTTTCATGAAAGCTATTTGGATATATACCTATAGCTGAGGCACAAATGATCGTTTTAATCTTTCCCGTTCCACTATTTTCCAATCCTTTTTTTAATAATTGAGTTGAGAAAACCCTACTATCAAAAATTTCTTTTTTATTTTTAGATGTCCATCTTTTTGAGATACTCGCGCCAGCTAGATGAATTATGGTATCAACGCCATCAAAACATTGAATATCAATTTCCTGTGTACTAGGATTCCATAAAAAACCTATGGCTCCTGGAATCGAATTGATCTTACTTTTACGAGTTGTTAGATAATGGACCTTAATATCATTTTTTTGAGTATTTTCTATTATACTTGAGCCAATCAACCCAGTCGCTCCCGTAATCAATAATTTCATTTGTAATTTTTTTTAAAAATACATCAAACAGGCTTTATCGCTCTTAATATTTCTCGTTTTCCAGGAGGACCCTGCAGCCTATCATTCGCAAACCCTAATTTCTCTAAACATCGCCTAACAGATCCTTTTGAACAATAACTAATCCAATATCCGCAAGGTTTAAGAGCTCTAAAACAAATCTCAAGAGCTTTTTCCCCCCACATCTCAGGTTGAGCATTATATCCAAAAGCATCGTAAAAGATAATGTCGTATTTTTTATTGATTGTTAAATCTAAGAAATCCAAATTGCTCTTTTTAAAAAAAAAATCTTCATGAAAATTATTAGTATTCCAATCTGATGAATGCAACCATTTAAATAGTTTATGAAATTCAGGATATGGTAAATATTTTTCCATCCCCAATAACTTTATTTCTTCTATCGAAAGTGGAAACTTCTCTACTGTGTAATAATTCAGTTTAATATTATTTTTATTGCAAAAACAAAAAGCTAAATATGCGTTAAGACCAGTTCCCAATCCCATTTCAAAAATACTAACCTCTTTTTTATTATTATTTTTTATCCAAGATGAAAGACCTTTTTCAATATATATGTATAAGGCTTCGGTGAGCGCACCATTCCTTGAATGATATGTCTCGTCTAGTTCATCAATTATGAATGAAGGAGATCCGTCTTGAGTTTTGAAAATCTTTTTTATCATTTTTATAATAACATGTTTAAAAAAAATAATTTTGCTGAATAAGTGAAAACCCGATTAATTTTTGGTTAGTTATAAATAATTTAGGTTTTATTTAAAATTTATGAAACATTGGAAATTTATCAATCTAAAAAAGTAATTTTGTTTGTAGGTTTTAATTGTAAAACATGAAAATTGAAAAGGTTCTTGCTTCAAAATTACCAAATGTAGATTTAGAAAACCTATCATTTGGTACTGTTTTTACAGATCATATGTTTATTTGCAAATACATAAGTGATTCCTGGCAAGAACCAGAGATAATGCCTTACCAATCTATATCGTTTGAACCCTCTACTAGTGTATTTCATTATGGACAAGCAGTATTTGAAGGTATGAAAGCCTATAAAGACAATCAAAATAAAATATGGCTTTTTCGCCCTTTAGAAAACTACAATCGAATTAATAGGTCTTCTGAACGGCTTCAAATCCCCAAGTTTCCAGAAGAATTTTTTTTTAATGGCTTAAATGAATTACTGAAAATTGATTCTGACTGGATTCAAACAGGTATTGGAAACTCACTATATGTAAGACCATTTGTGTTTGCAAGTCAGGCAGGTGTTCAAGCTTCCCCTTCTGTAGAATATACTTTTATTATCATTTGTTGTCCGGTAAAATCATATTATGGAGGAGAAGTTAATATTTTGATTGAGGAGAATTTTAGCCGCGCTGCAGATGGAGGTGTTGGTTTTGCAAAAGCAGCTGGAAATTATGCTGCTCAATTCTATCCCACATCACTAGCCCAACAAAAGGGATATCAACAAATTATCTGGACCGATGCAAAATCTCATAAATTTCTTGAAGAGGCGGGAACTATGAATATCTTTTTTAAAATTAATGATAAGTTGATTACTGCCCCTACTAATGACAGAATTCTTGATGGAATCACTCGAAAAAGTGTAATTCAGATTGCAAAGGATTTAGGTATTGATGTAGAAGTTAGACCTGTAACTGTATCTGAGATAATAGACGCTGCAGAAAATAAATCTCTTAAGGAGATGTTTGGCAGTGGAACTGCAGTGGTAGTTAGTCCAATTAAAAGCTTTGGATACAGAAACAAGAATTTTAAACTCCCAGAAATAAATAACTCACTCGCTGATACTCTAAAAGAAAAAATAACTTCGATTCAGTATAACTTAAGTACTGATCCTTATGGCTGGAGACATCCAATTGTTTAACCTTTTTCTAAAATAGATTTTATATCAGGCTTAAAATAGCTAGGGCCTTTTAAAACTTTTCCGTCTTCTCTATAAATGGGTTTTCCATCTGCACCAAGCTTGCTCATATTACTTTGCTGAATTTCTTCAAAAACTTCTGAAATTTTATATTGCATACCATGGGATAAAATAGTTCCACACAAAATATATAACATATCACCAAGCGCATCTGCTACTTCTATCATATCCTTATTTCTGGCTGCTTCAAAATACTCTTCATTTTCCTCTTTCATTAAATTATACCTCAAGGTTACAGTTTCTTCTGGTATTTTAACTGTTGGAAATTCTTGTGAATCTATTCCAAATGAATTATGAAATTTAGCGACTGATTCTAATTCTTTATTTATCATTGATAATTATGTATTTAGTATTAAAAAGTGGTAGATAATTTTTCTAAATTAGTAAAAAATAATAATGTTTAGCCAAGGACAGCTGCTGTTTGCCGTTTTTTTCTTAACTACTTTTTTGAGTATAATTATATACTCTTACAGAAAAGATATAAAAAGTCATAAATTACATTATAAAGGGAGTATAAAAATCCTAATGGTATTTATTATGTCCCTTGTAGGTCTTTATTTGATTAAATATTTTACCCAAAACTTGTAAATCTAATTGTATGAAACAGCTGCTTATCGTTTTTATAGGTGGAGGAATAGGAACGGTATTCAGATATCTTCTTTCTAAGCTAATTCCATACAGTGGAAATGGCTTTCCTTGGAGTACATTTAGTACCAACCTCATAGGCTGTTTTATTATAGGCATAATCTCTGGCTATTTCCTCAGGACTGTTTCAAATGACCAATCAGACATGGTATTATTTTCTACTATTGGGCTTTGCGGTGGTTTCACTACCTTTTCAACTTATGCATATGAAAATTTAAATTTACTAAAGTCAGGAGATCATTTAAATTTTCTAATCTACACCTTAATTAGTGTTATTTTGGGAATAATTATGGTTTATCTTGGAATGATTATAAACAAACACTTTCACTGATTTTTTGAATATTTCATAATTTTTAAGTATTAAAATTATTATACCCTTATTAATTATAGGGGTGGGTTTTTAAAATCATAAAAATGAACTTTTGACCCCTAACTATCTTAAAATTGGGGTAACCTTTTACATACATTTGGTCAGAATCATAAAAAATAAATAAATTGTTATGTTAAATCTTTCACTAATTAATTCAGTAAACACTGTTGAAGTCAACGATGACTTCACAATGTTATGGATACTCCTTTCAGGTATCTTAGTATTTTTCATGCAAGCAGGATTTACACTCGTAGAATCTGGTTTTACACGTTCTAAAAATGCGGTAAATATTGCCATGAAAAATATTTTAGACATATCCGTAGGTACAATTTCCTATTGGGTAATTGGATACGGATTGATGTATGGAGCATCAAATGGTTGGATTGCTACATCTGACATTTTCTTTAATCCAGGAGATGGACCTCACGATGTATTTTTTCAAACCGTATTCTGTGCTACTGCAGCTACCATTGTATCTGGTGCTATTGCAGGTAGAACAAAATATACGACTTATGTACTATTTACCATTTTCCTAACGGCTATTGTTTATCCAATATCTGGTGGCTGGCAATGGAATGGTGATGGTTGGTTAGCCAATCTTGGTTTTATCGATTTCGCTGGATCTTCAATAGTTCACTCTGTTGGTGGATGGGCAGCTCTTGTAGGTGCTTGGATGGTTGGTCCGCGTCTAGGAAAATATGTTGACGGAAAATCAAATGTTATTCCAGGTCATAACCTCTTGCTAGGTGCCCTTGGTGTATTTATCCTATGGTTAGGGTGGTTTGGTTTCAACGGAGGGTCACAACTCGCATGGGGTGGTGACGATTCAGCCGCAGCATCTGCAGTTGTAATGGTTACTAATATTGCTGCCGCAGCGGGAGCAGTTGGTGCAATGGCTACTACATGGCTAAAAGATGGAAAACCTAATTTAGGAATGACACTTAACGGTGCTATTGCTGGATTAGTTGCAATTACAGCTGGTTGTGGAAACATGACTTTTGGCGGTGGATTTCTTGCTGGATTAGTAGGAGGTATAATCGTTGTATTTTCCATTGAATTTATTGATAAAGTTCTAAAAATTGATGATGCCGTAGGTGCTGCATCAGCTCACGGAGTTGTAGGCGCATGGGGAACACTAGTAATTGGACTTTGGGGAGTTGACGGTGATGCTGGTATCGGTCTATTTAACGGTGGCGGCGGTAGTCAATTTGGAATTCAAGCCATTGGCGTACTTGCATACGGTGTGTGGGCTACTGTTACTGCACTTATCGGATTTGGTATTTTAAAATCTACTATTGGACTAAGAGTCTCAGAAGAAGTTGAGATTAAAGGTCTTGATGAAGCTGAACATGGTATTGGCGGATTCGACGGTGGTGGTTTCGAAGCTTGGGTAAAAGAAAACACTAAATAAATAATTATAAATTTTATTAAACATTCTATTATGAAACTATTAAACAAAAGTATTTTAATTGCAGCTGTTGCTTTACTAACTGTATCAACATATGCACAAGAAGAAGAGCCAGCACCAACTTTCTCGGTTGCAGGTTCTATTGACACATATTTTAGAAGCAGTGAGGCTAAGCCTGGTACTTCATTTGCTGACTTACCAGGTTTTTCTATGGGTATGGCTAACATTATTATGTCATATGAAGGTGAAAAGTCTGGATTTGTTGTAGACCTAGTATATGGTCCAAGAGGTACTAGTGCTGTTTTTAATTCTGGTGGGAGTTCAAATATTGTAAATCAATTATATGCTTATTACAATTTAAGTGATTCTTTTACAATCACTATGGGTAACTTTAATACCTTCTTAGGATATGAAGTTATATCTCCAGTAGCTAACTTTAACTACTCTACTTCATATATGTTCTCTTATGGACCATTCTCGCACAGTGGAATTAAGGCTGACTTGGCTTTATCTGATGACGCTTCATTGATGTTGGGTGTTCTTAATACTACAGACTATACTGAGTCACAACCAATTGGTGAAGACTTTATGATTGGTGTTCAACTTGGTTTATTTGGCCAATACATTAATTATTTAGGAGGTGGTACAGCAGGTGTTAGTCAAATTGACTTCACTGGGGGTATAGATCTGGGAGACAGCTTTTTCTTAGGTGTAAATGCTACAACTTATTCTGATGATAACGACATTGAATTCTCTGGATTCGCTCTTTATCCTCAGTATACTTTTTCCGATTCATTTGCACTCGGTGCTAGATTTGAATCATTCAGTGAAAATGGGAAAGGGCTTGATGCTCTAGGTGTAGATGGAGACAATACTTCATTTACAATTACTGGTAGTATAACCTCTGGTAACCTTATGATAAAGCCTGAAATAAGAATGGACTCAGCTTCATCTAAATTTTATAAAGATGCTGATGGTGTTGACACTGATAGCTTAAGTGTATTTATGGTAGCTGCTATCTACTCATTTTAAGCCATTAAAAATTAAAAAAATAATAATTTAATTTTCACTCCTACCAACTATTACAAATAGATGGTAGGAGTTTTTTTAAGCCAAACAAATACGAAATTAAAAAACCTCAAATTCAGTAACCAAGATTGAAAATATTTTAGTGAAAGATTATAATTAACAAAAACAGATAACATGAAAAAAATTGAAGCCATCATCAGAAAATCAAAATTCGATGATGTAAAAAAAGCACTTCACAATGTTGAAGTAAATTTCTTTAGCTATTGGGATGTTACCGGTGTAGGTAACGAAAAAGAAGGCCACGTATATCGTGGTATATCCTACAGCACCTCTGAAATACAAAGAAGATATATATCAGTAGTAGTTTCAGATGAGTTCGTCGAAAGAACTGTAAAGGCAATAACTGAAAATGCAGCAACTGATAAAGTTGGCGACGGAAAAATATTCATTTTACCTGTTGAAGAGGCCTACAGAATTAGAACTGGAGAAAAAGGAAATGGATCATTAAACTAAACTAAAAAAAAATTTAATTAACATGGAAACTACTATACTTACAGTAAATAATGTATGGATGATGATCTGTACTGCATTGGTATTCTTTATGCATTTAGGCTTCTCATTTTTAGAGATTGGCCTCACCCGTCAAAAGAATACGATCAATATTTTATTTAAAAACTTTTTTGTAATAACGGTTGGACTTTTGCTCTATTGTTTGGGAGGATTTAATCTAATGTATCCA
Source organism: uncultured Bacteroidota bacterium (assembly GCA_902515395.1). Lineage (GTDB taxonomy): Bacteria > Bacteroidota > Bacteroidia > Flavobacteriales > Flavobacteriaceae > UBA8316. Next base: position 55,415 of record CABXUL010000004.1, read on the forward strand.
GGGTTTGAAGATGGAGAAATGGGAATATTTAAATTTGCTGGATTTGGAATAACTGCTCCTGATGGGGGAATGGGTTTTGGATATGCTGATGGAGGTTACACTTGGTGGACTGATTTCTTATTCCAAGGTATGTTCGCTGCAACTGCTGCAACAATTGTATCTGGTGCAGTGGCTGAAAGAATAAAACTTAGCGGATTCATGCTTTTTTCAATCCTTTACGTAGGACTTGTATATCCAATTGTAGGCTCATGGAAATGGGGAGGTGGATTTCTTGATGCCTGGGGATTCTATGACTTTGCCGGTTCCACTCTTGTTCATTCAGTTGGAGGATGGGGCGCCCTTATTACCATATATCTTTTGGGAGCTCGAATTGGTAAATTTGATAGCAATGGAAATTCAAAAGCTTTGCCAGGTCATAACCTACCAATTGCTTCTGCTGGAGTATTTATACTTTGGTTAGGATGGTTCGGGTTTAATGGTGGTTCAGTCCTATCTGCTGACCCTACACTTACATCATTAACACTGGTAACTACTTCTTTAGCCGCTGCTGCTGGTGGTGTATCAGCTGCATTCTTCTCAAATTTATTATATAAAAACTTTGATTTAACAATGTTTATGAATGGTGTTCTAGGCGGGCTTGTAGGTATTACAGCAGGTGCTGATCAAATGAGTCCCACAGATGCAATACTTATAGGTATTATTGCTGGAATAGTTGTAGTTCTCGGAATAGCATTAATCGATAAACTTAAACTAGATGATCCAGTAGGTGCAGTCGCAGTTCACCTCATCTGCGGTATATGGGGAACTCTTGCAGTTGGAATTTTTGGAGAATTAGCAGGTTTCGACCAATTCCTTGTTCAGCTTATCGGTGTTGGAATTGTTGGAGCGTTTTGCGTAGTAGCTTCCTTTATAATTTTAACTATTGTAAAAGCTACAACTGGACTAAGAGTAGATAAAGAAGAAGAGATAAATGGACTTGACCTTGCGGAACACGGCATGGAAGCATATGCAGATTTTAGAACTAACGAGGGATAATTATTAACCATATTCTTAGTTGCTTTAAGCCCTTGGTTCTCCAAGGGCTTTTTTATTAAGTAATAAAAAACTGAAAAATATTGCTCTACGAAACTGATTCTGTATTTTTGAAAAAATTTATTAAATGAATCATATAACGATTTTGATGTATTGTACCGATCAAAAAGGCATTATTGCAGCTGTTACAAACTTTATGCATCATAAAGAGGGGAATATCACCTATATAGATCAATATGTAGATAGACCCAATGAAGCCTTTTTTATGCGTATTGAGTCAGATTTCATTGGAAATTCATTTGATCTTGAAAAATTTAAAAAAAGTTTTAATGATGAAATTGGGAATCGTTTTTCTTTAAACTGTAATTTTTATTTAAAAAGTCAAAAACCAAAGATGGCAGTTTTCGTATCAAAATATGATCATTGTTTATATGATATTTTAGCAAAACAACAATCAGGAGAATTAGCTGCCGAAATACCATTTATTTTAAGTAATCACTCGGATTTAAAAATTATTGCCAATCGCTTTGAAATTCCTTTTTATCATGTTCCTGTTTCTAAAGAAACTAAAGCAAATGCTGAAAACATGCAATTGAATTTACTTAAAAAACATAAAGTTGATTTTATTGTTTTAGCAAGATATATGCAAATTGTATCCTCTAAACTAATAGATGAGTATAGTCAAAAAATAATAAATATCCACCATTCTTTTTTACCAGCCTTTCCTGGAGCAAAACCATATCACTCTGCATTTGACAGAGGGGTCAAAATTATAGGGGCTACAAGTCATTACGTAACAGAGGAGTTAGATGCTGGACCAATTATTGAACAAGATATTTCGAGGGTTTCCCACCTAAACTCAATAGATGATTTTATTGAAAAAGGAAGAGATCTCGAGAGAATAGTTCTACTTCGTGCTCTTAAATTACATGTTAACAGAAAAGTAATGGTCTACGGAAATAAAACTGTCGTTTTCTCCTAACCAACGGATTCATTTAAAAATCCAAGCATTCCAATATTGAATTTATCAGGTTTTTCTACGTTAACTACATGTCCACAATCCTCAATTACTAATAAATCTGAAGATGGATGAACTTTAACCACTTTCCTCACCGAAGGTAAAAACATGTAATCTTGGTCTCCCATTATGTATAGGGTAGGTATTTCAATAGCCTCCCTTCTAAAAATCTTCAAAAGAGGCATAACCTCCGAAGTTAATTTAAACCACCGGATAAACTCTTTTTGGTAAAGTTTTTTAGCTTCGCGAATAAACAAAACTCTAGATTCCCTATGGTTTTTGTTCGGCATTATAATAAAGGCGAAAAAACGATAAAGCCACATGTAAGGTAGAACTGATTTTGTAGCATTTCCAAAATGCATAAGAAGTCTTGATCGTAAATTTAACTCTAAAATAGCTCCTCCCATAATCATTTTTGAAACCCTTTTGGGATCTATTTCAGCCAATTTCCTAATAAGAATTGTACCTAGAGAAATTCCAACAAAATGAGATTTATGGACTTTGACCTGATCCAATACTTGAAAAATATCCTCAGCAATTGAATTAAAAGTATATTTAGACTTAAACGGATTCTTTATTAAACTCTTAGATGCACCATGACCTCTTAAGTCAATTAACAGTAGATTGAAATACTTAGAAAAAAATCTTATTTGTTTAAACCATATTGCACTACTTCCTCCTGCCCCATGAACAAATGTTATCCAATTTGCATTTTTTTTTCTAGATGAGTAAACAGTGTAGTTTAGCATCAGATAATATGATTTTGAATTAAAATTTCTTTCATATTTTCCTGAATTTTTTTTGCTGCCAGCCTTGCTTTATCTGCGTAGTCAAATTTATTAGAAGCATAAATTATTGCTCTAGAAGAATTAACTAAAAGACCACATTGATTATTCAAGCCAGTTTTCGCGACATCCTCTAAACTTCCACCTTGTGCACCAATCCCTGGGATTAAAAGAAAGTGTTCTGGAATCAGTTTTCTAATATTAATTAAAGCATCTGCTCTGGTAGCACCAACTACAAACATCAATTGATTTGAATTTTGCCAAGCTAATGAGGTTTTTATAACTTTTTCATAAAGCATATTATCTCCAGAGGATAGAAGTTGAAAGTCAGCAGCACCTTTATTAGATGTCAACGCCAATAAAATAGTATATTTATCCTTATAGGTGAGAAATGGTTCTACAGAATCCGCTCCCATGTAAGGAGCTACAGTTATAGAATCAAAATCAAAATTATCAAAATAAGCTTTAGCGTAACGTTTTGAGGTATTACCAATATCAGCGCGCTTAGCATCGGCAATTGTAAATATTTCTGGGTAATAATTATTTAGATAATCCATCACTTTTTCAAGGGACTTCCAACCCTCTGTTCCATAGGCTTCAAAGAATGCAATATTTAATTTAAAAGCAACACAATATTGAGCGGTGGCATCAATAATTGATTTAGAGAAATTAAAAATTTTGTCTGGTTGATCTCTGATTTCAGCTGGAAAAAGATCTATATCTACATCCAATCCAACACATAAGAAAGATTGCTTTACTTTTATTTGATTAAATAAATCCTTGTTGGTCATAAGATTTCTCCAGCTTCTTTTAATTTTTGGGTATTCTGATAAAGCTTCAACTCGTCTATCAACTTTTGAATATCACCATTAATAATATTTTGAAGATCGTAAAGAGTTAACCCAATACGGTGATCTGTAACTCTCCCTTGAGGATAATTATAAGTTCTAATTTTTGCGGAACGGTCACCTGAAGAAACTAATGAATTTCTTTTTTCGGCGTCTTCCTCTAATTTTTTATTGAGCTCCAACTCATAGAGTCTAGATCTGAGAACTCGTAGAGCCTTATCCTTGTTTTTATGTTGTGATTTTTGATCTTGACACTGAGCAACAATACCTGATGGTTCGTGCGTAAGCCTTACTGCTGAATAAGTAGTGTTTACAGATTGGCCACCAGGTCCAGATGAACAGAAATAATCTATTCTAACATCATTCATATTAATCTCTACATCAAACTCCTCTGCTTCTGGTAAAACCATAACTGTAGCTGCTGAGGTATGAACTCTTCCTTGAGTTTCAGTTTGAGGAACACGTTGAACACGGTGAACTCCTGATTCATATTTCATGGTTCCATATACCTCATCACCCGAAACTTCAAAAATAATTTCCTTAAATCCACCTGCAGTTCCTTCATTTAAATCCACTAAGCTTACTGCCCATCCCTTATCTTGACAATATTTACTATACATTCTGTACAAGTCTCCAGCAAAAATACTAGCTTCATCACCGCCAGTCCCTGCTCTTACCTCAACAACTACATTTTTAACATCCTTAGGGTCTTTAGGAATTAATAAAAGTTTTATTTCCTCCTCTAATGGTAAAAACTGAGCTTTGGATTCTTCCAACTGTATTTTTGCCATCTCAACCATCTCGGAATCACTCTCATCCTTAATTATTGACTCCGCCTCCTGGATATTAGAAAGTACATTAAGATATTTTTCTCCTTTAGAAACTATCAAACTAAGGTCCTTATATTCCTTGTTAAGCTGTATATATTTTTTTTGATCAGAAATAATATCTGGCTGAATAATTAAGTCTGAAACTTCATTAAACCTTTGTTGAATTATGTCCAGTTTTTCTATCATCTGATTTAGCTAAACATTAATGCAAATTTAGAGTTTTAAATAGTTTCTATCAAAGCTTAGTGAAATGAAGTTTGTAAGATATTTTAATTAAATCGTCCATCTTTTTCATCATAAAAGAAGGTCGATTAATACTAAAATCAGATAGGATTATTTCAAAAGTTCCTGACAAAATTAACTTATTATTTTTAAAATTGGCATCTGCCTCAATGAGCTTTTTGATACCAATACCGTGAAAACTCATCTCCCCTTTAAAAATTAATTTATTGTTATTCACTTCTATTTCGTCAGAGAAAAATTCAATTTTAGGGAATTTTAAAACCTCTAGTATTTCAAGGGCGTTATTATCCCTATTGCTATTTTTACTATCAAAATCTCTAACTAACATTGCAATTGCAATTTTTTGAAATTCTTTTTTATTGCCCGTGATAATCCCTTTTATACTATTATTTGAACCTGACCATGCATGTAAAAAATGATCAGCATCATATTTAATATAGGATGGCTCCGTATCTAAAGCCCAACGCTCTTGTGCCATAAAACATGATGGAAATAACAATAATAATTTAAAAAATAATTTTTTCATTTATTAAAATTTAAAAACCAATACCGCCGTGGCATAGCTTGCAAAGGTGGCATAAGCAGCATATTTATGTAAATCTTTTTTTGAAACATTAGGGAATAATTCACTATTGCTTTTAGACCAAACATTAGTGGCTATCATCCCTGAAAAATGTATATAAGCAAGTAACTTATGAGCCTTAATTGAATTAAATCCTTTTACTTTTTTTTTAATTAATGGGGGTGGAGTAAAAAGTGACATTCCTGCACCAGTAAAATAAGTAATGGTAACGATTTCACCCAATTTTTTGTGTGCATTATAGAGTTGGGTCTCACCATTATATAATCGCCCGCCCATAATACCTTGGGCAACCATGCCTGCCAAAGTAAGATATCCAATAACTTGGTGAGACTTAAGCATTACATTTCTAACTTTTAGTTCCTTCTGTCTTTGTTCTATAGATAATTTTGAAATACCTGTTTTTCGAAAAAGTCCTTTTTTACCCCATAAGAGTGATTGGGTGAATATCATCTTTTCTGGTAATAGAGTTTCAGTAATTATTTGCTCATCATCAAATAATCCCTCTAAAAGTTCATCACGATCTTGAGCAAATAACCCGATTGAAACAAAAAAATAAATGTAAAATATCTTCTTCATTAGTTCAGAGCACAACTTATCAAAATATAAGAATTAATATTCAAAAACTCCTTTTGAAGACTTAATAGTTAATTTCTTTTCTTGGGCTTCCTCTACTCGCCCAACAACTTTTGCATCTACATCAAAAGAGTTTGCAATATTTATGATGTTATCTGACTTATCTTCAGGTAAATAAATTTCCATTCTATGTCCCATATTAAACACTTCATACATTTCTTTCCAAGAAGTTCCAGATTCTTTTTGAATTAATTCGAATAAAGGGGGACAATCAAAAAGATTATCTTTAATTACATGAAGGGCTTCAATAAAGTGTAATATTTTTGTCTGAGCTCCCCCGCTACAGTGAATCATGCCGTGAATATCACTTCTTTCTAGGGATTCAAACATGGATTTAATAACAGGGGCATAGGTTCTAGTTGGGGATAAAATAAGTTTTCCTACATCTAAGGGTGTATCTGTCTTGTCAGTCAAGTTCTTTGTTCCCGAATAAACCAAATCCCCTGGAAGCTCGTTATCAAAAGTCTCTGGATATTTTTCCTTAATATATCTACCAAAAACATCATGTCTGGCAGAAGTTAGTCCGTTACTGCCCATGCCTCCGTTATATTGATTCTCATATGTTGATTGGCCAAATGAGGAAAGTCCCACAATTACATCACCGGCCTTTATATTAGAATTATCAATAATATCACTCCTCTTAATTCGCGCGGTAACAGTAGAATCAACAATAATAGTTTTGACTAAATCACCTACATCAGCAGTTTCTCCTCCAGTGCTGTGAATATTTATTCCGTATTTTGCTAACTCCTTTAACAAATCTTCAGTACCATTAATGATTGCTGATAAAACCGATGCAGGAATTTTATTTTTATTTCTACCTATAGTTGATGAAAGCATTATATCGTCTGAAACACCAACACATAAAAGATCATCAACATTCATTATCAAAGCGTCTTGAGCAATTCCTCTCCAGACAGATAGATCTCCCGTTTCCTTCCAATACGCATAGGCAAGTGAAGACTTAGTTCCAGCGCCATCAGCATGCATTACTATACAGTGATTCTTACTTCCAGTCAAGTAATCTGGAACAACTTTACAAAAGGCATTTGGATAAAGTCCCTTATCAATATTTTTTATAGCATTGTGGACATCTTCTTTTTGAGAAGATACCCCTCTAAGATGATACCTTTTGTTACTCATTTTTTTTTTAAAATACAAATTTAGTGTTATTCATGCTATCTTATAATTAGCCATTCAAATAATTAATAAAATAACAACATTATAAATTTAGTCTGTTTTTTTTAATAAAATTTAAATGGTTTCTTTTGTAAAAAGATTCATTAAGTGAATTGAAATCAGATTTAAAAATATATTTTTAAAATGAAAAAAATTTACGAACTATATGATTATTTTGAGAATATCAAAATTTACATCCAAAATATTAAAGTAATCATAAAAATGTAGATGGGTTTTTAGAATTGATGTACGAAAAATGGATGTAATTGGCTAGAAATTTTATTTTTACTTCTCTAACAAAAAAATTAATTTATATGAGTAAATCTAAATTGGAGTATATTTGGTTGGATGGTTATTTGCCTACCGCCAATTTACGAGGCAAAACAAAAATAGTATCTGATTTCGGAGGAAAACTTGAAGACTGCCCTTTGTGGTCGTTTGATGGTTCTTCAACTCAACAAGCTGAAGGCAGTTCCTCAGATTGTCTATTAAAACCCGTGGCATTATTTCCTGATCCTGATAGAAAAGATGGGTACTTAGTTATGACTGAGGTTTTAAATGCAGATGGTACCCCACACCTTTCTAACGGTAGAGCAACGATTGACGACGATGACAATGATTTCTGGTTTGGATTTGAACAAGAGTATTTTTTATGGGACCCTGAAACTAATCTACCAGTTGGTTTTCCAAAAGATCAAACCCCGCAAGGACAGTTCTATTGCTCAGCAGGAGCCAAAAACGCTTTTGGTAGAGAAATGGTTGAAGAACATTTAGACCAATGTTTAGAAGCTGGGATCAATGTTGAGGGTATCAATGGAGAGGTCGCAGCTGGTCAATGGGAATACCAATGTTTTTCAAAAGGAGCTAAGGAAGCAGGAGATCAAATGTGGATTTCTAGATATTTACTTGAACGCCTTGGTGAAAAGTATGGATTGGCTATCAATTGGCACCCAAAACCACTTGGAGCAACTGACTGGAACGGATCAGGTATGCACGCCAACTTTTCAAATGAAACTTTAAGGACATGTGGTTCAAAAGAAACATACGAAAAAATATGTGAGGCTTTTCGTCCAGTAGTTGATGAACATATTGCTGTTTATGGTGCAGACAATGATCAGCGTTTAACAGGTGAACATGAGACACAATCGATTACTGAGTTTAGTTTTGGTGTTTCTGACCGAGGAGCATCCATAAGAATTCCAATTATGACTGTTGAGCAAGGCTGGAAAGGATGGTTAGAAGACAGAAGACCTGCTTCAAATGGTGATCCTTACAAAATAGCTGGGATAATTATCAAAACCGTAAAATCTGCTAAAGTTTAATTTTATTTTTTAAGAAGAGGTATCAAATCCCGCTTATTGCGGGATTTTTTATTTAAAGAATTAATGGTAAAAGGAATAATCCATAAAGAATAATAAGAATTAATCCATCTCTAAATGACAAACGGTAACTCTTTGGTAAAAAAACTAGGGGTAGAATTATAAAAGAAATCCCTAGCATCCATAATACGTCATTGCTTAATAAGCCCGGGTCTTCAACTGATAAGGGATGAATCATGGCTGTAATACCTAACACTGCCATTAAGTTAAATATATTGGAACCAACCAAATTACCAATAGAAATTGCCTTTTCTTTATTCATAATTGCAATAATTGATGCGGTAAGTTCGGGAATACTAGTTCCCAAAGACACAATAGAAACACTGATAATTCTCTCACTAACTCCCATACTCTCTGCCAAACTCACAGCACCTTTAATCAAAGTTTCAGAGCCTAACCAAAGTGAAAAACCACCTAGTAAAAGGAAACTCACCGTCTTCTTAATTGACAATACCTGTTGAATATCATTATTCTCATCCAAATCGGTATTCCTTTGGAATTTGATTAGATAAATAATAAAAAATATTAATAAAATGAACATAAAAGCTCCTTCTCTAGAATCAAGTTTATTATCTATTACAATTAAATAATAAAAAAGTACAGATGATAGGATCATCATTGGCCAATCAGTTTTATGAAAACTCTTTGGAACACTCATAGGAGATATTATTGCAGTTAATCCAAGAACCAGTCCTATATTAGCGATATTAGAACCGACTACATTTCCCAATGCGAAATCAGGGTGGCCAGATAAGGCAGCTTGAATACTGACAATTAATTCTGGAGCTGAAGTTGCAAATGAAACTACTGTCATTCCAATTACAATTTTAGATATTGAAAAGTTGAGTGATAATGAAACAGATGCTCGCATTAACCAGTCACCTCCTTTAATTAATAAAAAAATTCCAATAGCAATTGCTATTATTGACATGTAAGAAAATTTGAGCAAAGATAGTATTTACACGACAAATAAAAATTTTATTAATTAAGAAAAATAGATAGAAATTATGAGACCTAAATGTTTTGGAAATGCCCTTATAAAGGAAGCTAGAGTGTCATAAAAGGCTTATTAAAGCTGTATAAAAATAGTTTCTACTAAATAATTTGATTAAATATAATTTGCTATTTTGAAGCTAATTAAGTCTTTATTTTTTAAAAAATATTGAATTACAAATTCTAGTTTACGAAGCTAAATCCAAGTCAGAACGATTCATTTTGGTCTCGTCTTTTTCAATAGCCACATAATATTTTAATTTTTCATCCAAATTATAAATAGGCAAAATTGTGATTTGACATAAATAAAGCTCACCACTTCTTCTGTAGTTAATGATAGAACCACTATAAGTATGGTTATATGCAAGATTTTCTCTTAATTGTTTTTTTACAATTGCTGAAGTCTTTTCTCCTTGAAGAAAAGAAGGCTTTTTACCAATTGCAAATTTTTTGGTGTAACCAGTCATATTTTTAAATCCATCATTAACCCAAAGTATATTTTGACTTACATCTGTTAAGACTAAAGCATCATAATCAAATTGGTAGATCTTATTTGTTAATTCAGAAGTATAACAGTCTTTTAGCATTGATCCAATATAAGAAACATCATTATTTTTTCTAAAATCCTTAATTAAACCATTATAATTTTCCAAATGATAATTAAAGCTTGCTATTGGTGAGATAATTCTATTATTTTTTTTCATGGATGGCATACTATAAAGTAATAAGTAAATATAATACTCATTTTTATATCAAGCTAATACCTTTAAAAAAATTTTTAATCATAAAATTTAAGTAATTTTCAATTTAAATATTTACAAACAAAATAGTATCTATAAACCTAGATTTAATAAAATTAAAAAAAGAAACCTTTTCTGTTTATATTTTCTATATTAGTTTAGTGAAAATTTTTGTAACTAATCAGAATAAGTCAGAGAGAGTAACACGTTTTATAATCTCTATTTTTTTAATACCGGCGCCTTTTGTTTTCGATTGCAATATCTTTTCAATTTCTCAATTTTCTGCAGGTGTTATTTTACTTTTTAATGCTCTTTCAGGCATTTGTGTTATATATCGACTTTTTGGAGTGAATACTTGTAAATTTTAACCCAAAAAATATCGTTTGATTTATAAGCGATTGTTCACAATATTATTAAATATAGATCCAAAAGTGTAGCTGAGTCCAATCGAAATTCGGTTTTGAAAATTAGTAGATATTTGCCTTTGCCTAAGTAATAAATCCTCTACTGATGCCTCACCCTTGGGTAAACTAATTTGATCTCTAATAAACCTGAAGTAGGCAGAAATTCTTAATGAGAGTCCACGAACTATTCTTAAATTAATGCTGTTGTTTAATGTAAGTCTATTTTGTTCTGGTAAATCTAAAAATTGGGATGCAACTAAATAGGAATATATACTCCCCCACTTTTCTCTAAACCTTAGATTTAAAGTTAGAGAATGATTAAATATTTTCTGGTCTTCAAATTCATAGATCGTCTCCTCAATGTAATTATAAATATTATAACCCAATTTGTAAGCTAAAGTTACTTCTCGAGTCAAAACCTGATTGTAAGGAATAAAATTATACTCTAAAGCTGGTGAAATGTAAATTTGAGAATTAAGGTTTCTAAATGTATCTTTTGTATAAGAAGAAAAAAATCCTGTAGAAAAATGATTCGAAATACTACGAACTAAACTCCCAGAAAAATAGATCCTTTCTCTTTCACTACTATAATTTTGTTCTCCTCCAGAAAAAAACTTGATTGAGCGGTCCAATTCAAAATCAGATCTTAAACGCCAAATATCAGTAACTCGATCTATGTCAAATCCTAAATTAAATTCTTCCTCATTAATACTTTGCTCATTTTCTAAATTAAACGAACCAAAAACTTCAAAAACCCAATTTTTCCAGGTATCAATTTTTTTCTGATCAGTTATTGTTTTCTCATTAGTGAAATTTACGTCTATTTCATTTTGATAATCTGTATTTGATAAAAATGAAGCCATTCCTAACTTATAGGTATTTAATAAAATTTCTCTTGACTTATTTAGGCTAATATTTTGAGGTATTACAGCATTAATTTTATTCTCTTTGTTGATGAAATTATTTTTTCCATTAAAATTAAATGTATAATTCCTTCCACCACTAGCATTTGTAATTTCAAAAACAAAAACTTCTATATCGGAAAGTGACATGTCCCTTACATAATCAAAAAAAAGAGTATTCTGTTTTAAAAAGTCATCATCGCAGCGACAACTTAAAAAAACTTTGATTTTTTGATTTTGTCCAAAAATCTGAACAAAAACAAAAAAAATTAAAACAAAAAAATATCTTTTTTTCATGCTCATTCTCATTCAAAATTAGTAAATGAAATTGTTTTTAATGTATTTAATCATTCAAGTAAGTTTATATTTACATCTAAATGAAAAAGTTTGTTCTTATTTAAATTACATTTCATAAATATTTTTTTGTAGTTGTATGTTTACTGATTACCGCGCTTAATATCAAATGAAAGATCTAAATAGCCTTAATAAACACATTTGCAATAGTTGTGGCGAAGAAATAGACTTTATTTGGTATAGCAGTATATACAATAATAGTCCATATGCAAGATTATGTATTCTTTGTAGAAATGAAATAATTGAGGATTTATATAATTAATAATATGAGGTTAGGTTTGTCAATTTTTTCAGGTGTATCTTTTATTTTTTTTGGTTTAGCCTGTTTTTTTAGTAATGTATTCATCAATGAATTTTATAGATATGGTTTGTCTGAATACATAAAAATTGTTGGGTTTTTTCAATTGTTGGGTGGAATGGGTTGCATTTTTGGAGTATTTTATAAAAGATTATTAATTATATCATCCTTGGGACTTAGTATTATGATGCTTTTAGGTGTTGCAGTTAGAATTAAAATTAATGATACGTTTATTCAAACTTTACCTGCCATCTTATATTTAGTTATTAATTCAATTATCTTTCTAGATATAATTACGAAAGAAATAAATAAATCTTAAAATCATATTGAGTATTTGATCGTTTTTAAAATTGGTATATTGTTCTGCTAATCAAATCAGTAGAAATGAAAAAAATAACTTTAACATTTATCACAACATTTGGAATACTTTTTTCATTAAAATCTCAAAGCGACCTCAAATTCGATCATCAAGCGTTGCCTGTAAATAATTTAAAAATTACTGGGGATTTTTATAGAGATATTCTTGGCTTTAAAGATATTCCAACCTTAGTAGGCACAAAATATACTCACAGATGGCTAGCTAATTATGAGGGTAAAGAAATCCATCTGATTTTCTCTGATGAAGAAATTCAAAAAACACCAAAACAAATACATATGGCTTTCAGCCCTGTAGATTTTGATAAATTTATTGATCATTTAAAAAAAAATAATGTTTTGTTTACTAATTATAAATTAGAGGTTGGTGTTGTTCAGGTTAGAAAAGATGGAATAAAACAAGTTTGGTTGAAGGATCCTCAGGGATATTGGATTGAAATAAATTCAACAAATCAAAATTGATTCTTAAAAAAAAGAAGTGATTATTTTATATTTCAGCAATCGTAAATGATTTACCTGCACAAAATACTGCCTCTTTTGGTAATGCCTTTGATGGTACTTTTCTTATCGATCTTTTTGGGTACTTATTTTAAAAAGAAAAAAGTTATCTACTCTTCATTAATTCTTTTTTATATTATATCAACACCTTTTTTTGCAGATAATTTTTTTAAAGTAGTCGAAGGTCAATATAATAAATTACAAATAGAAAAAATAAGTGAAGTTGATGCAATCGTAGTATTAGGTGGTTCTTTAAGAATAAATGAGCTTAAAAGTAATTATAATATTGAGTGGGGAGATGCAGACAGATTTTTTGGAGGATTAAAACTTTACAAGGAAAAAAAATCAAAACAAATTGTTTTTACTGGAGGTAAAATGCCATATAATTTAACTAAACTATCAGAGGGAGATGTTTTAAAAAAATATGCCATTGAATACGGAATAAACGCTGACGATATCTATGTAACAAAGGAAGCTCTAAATACTTTTGAAGAATCTAAAGCTGTTCATGAATTACTAGGAGAAAATAAAAGCATTATACTTGTAACCTCAGCATTTCACATGAAAAGAGCAAAAAAAATATTTCAGCAAATGGGATTTAATGTTATCACTTATAAAGTTGATTATAAAACTCCCCCTACAGTCAAAGTAAATTTCATAAATTTTATACCCTCGGCAATTTCCCTTTATAAAACTGAAATAGGGTTTAGAGAAATTTTAGGTAGATTGTATTATAATTTACTATTATAAGAGTAAAATCTAAAGGTTGAATTATATAAAAAAAACACTGAGTTAGTATACTAAAATATCGATATATTTAGGGTGTGAAAAAAGTAGTTTACAACCCATATTGTAGTACAAGGTGTAGGACACCCTTATTAACAATAGCCGTTGTAGAGGGCTAAACAATTGATTCACAGCATATAGGCCTCGTAGCATAACTGAATAGTGCACTTGATTACGGCTCAAGAGGTTGGGAGTTTGAATCTCTCCGAGGTCACTATTAAATATTGGGTACAAATTCATATTAGTCTTTTTATCATTAAGATCATTTATATTTAAAATCCAAAAAGGTGTTTAAAAAGTCCCCAAGTAATCAGTGAAATATAATATGTAATATTATAAGTGACAAGAGCATAAATAAACCAATTCGTGATATTTTTTTTGAGCCCGATTTAAATAGTTTTAAAGGGTTTTTAAAATTAGTTTTTGACAAAATGTAAATCAGAAAAAAACCTAACAAAATCATCCACATTGCCCTTACAAAATAATTCATCTCTGGGAAAAAAGATTTGAATAGAAATTGAAAAACAATAGTTGATAAAAAAGTGGCCAATGTGACCTTATGATTCGGAGCTACCAAGAAAATAGCTGCGCAGATAATCACTACAATACCACAATTAATAAAATAGCGAAGCTCATTAAGAGTATGGGTAAAGGCAGCATTAGGGTCAGAAAACTTAAGATAAAGTAGTAATACTCCGACTGTAACCCCTGTAACAAAACTAAATAAAATTGCTCGTCTTCCAGCCTCAACTATTTGTTTATCAGAGGCTCCATTATTAAGATATTCTTTGTAAATATCAATCGACCATAAGGTAGCCACGGAATTAAATGTAGAATCCACAGTACTCATTATTGAAGCAAATAGACCACAAAGCACCAAACCTTTTGCTCCTATTGGAAGGTAGGTATTTACAAGATAAGGAAATGACATATCAGGATCAGAGAGACCATTCTCTCCCAATATTCCGAATAAAGCAATACCTGGTACGATGATAATTATAGCCATAACATATTTCATTAGTCCCCCGACCATTAGACCAATTTGAGCATGTCTAATATTTTTGGAAGCCAGCGATCGCTGAACAATCGATTGATTTGCGCACCAATAATTTATATTCAATAAGAAAAGACCGAAAATATGAGTCCATGGTAACTTTTCGTGATCCCAGGGAAGATGAAGATGCATCAGTTTTGGTGTCTTGATATATAATTGAGACCAGCCACCCAAATGGTGGATTGCCATTAGTAATACAACTAGTCCACCAGATAATAAAACTATAAACTGGATGATATCTGTACGAACCACAGCACTAAGTCCACCGAGATAAGTGTATATGGCTGAAAATAATCCTAGTAATAAAATCAATATAGTAATTCTGGTAAGCCTATCCTCATGCAATATTGATAAATACTCTGCAAAAACAACATCAGCTGCGTAAGCCCCCCAAAAGAGTGCTGCTCCAATGGTAATAGTTGAAAACAATGAAATATTCGCCAAGGAATAAATTAAAGCCACGTTTTCACCAAGACGTTTTTTGATGAATTGAGTAATAGTTATAATCTTATCTTTAAGGTAATAAGGAATAAAAATAAAAGATGCCAATAGAATGCCTTGAACAGCATTTATTTCCAAACTAGCTTGAGCCAACCCATAAAGGTAAGCTGATCCCATCATCCCTATAAATTGATAACCTCCGACATTAGTTGCAATTGTAGAAAAGGCAATTGAAGGCCATCTTAAACTTCTAGAACTTAAAAAATATTCTTCACTGGTTAGCTCTTTTTTTTGCCCTCCTGATATCGCAGCCATCATGACTAATAAGAAGTATGCAACAACTATTAATAAATCAATCATGTTAGACCCTAATTCCCTCAGCCAAAGGAGTCTGAGGCGCATTTTTTATTACCCTACCCTGCTCTTGAGGCATAGAAAAAGTTTTTAACTTAGGTAGGACCAATTCTGCAAATCTATTACATTCGTCCATGTGAGGATAGCCTGACAAAATAAATGACCTTATGCCCATTTCCATGTAGCGATTCAATTTTTCAATGATTTGATCAGGATTCCCTACTAAGGCTGCTCCACATCCGGATCGAGCCTTTCCAATACCCGTCCATAAATTAGGTTCAATATAACCATCAGGTGAAGAGTTATCCCTCATTTTTTCTTGACGACTTACACCGTAAGATTTTGCGTCTAGTGAACGATCCCTGAGTTCATTCCCCATATCTAAATCAAGTTTAGATATTATACTTTCTGCATATTCGTAAGCCTCCTCTTCTGTCTCTCTTACCACTACATGAACACGAAGTCCGAAGTCAACAGTTCTGTTAAATTTAGCTGCCTTTTCACTCATGTTCTCCATCAAACCTATCAAGTTATCCTCAGTCTCTGGCCACATTAGATATACATCACAATGTTCTGCACAAAGCTCTAAAGCTGGTGGAGAGTAACCTCCAAAATACAGCAATGGCCCTCCAATCTGATAGGGTTTGACTGGGTTAGTTGGTAGTTTAAGATTATAAAAATTCCCGCTGAAATTTATCTCCTCTTTTGTCCAAGCTTGTTTTAAGATTTCAACTACCTCTCTTGAACGGCTATACCTATCCTCTGACGGGAGTTTCTCCCCTGGTAAATTAGATGAAATAATGTTTATTGTTAGCCTACCTTCAAGAATATGATCGATAGTGGTTAAAGTCCTGGCCAACATTGGAGGATGGACTTCACCACATCGAATGGCTGCCAAAATATTGATGTTTTTGGTCATTGGGGACACAGCCGATACAAAGGGGAGAGTATCCTGTCCAACTTGATAAGATGATGGACACAAAATATTACGGTAACCCAATTTGTCAGCTTTCAATAAAATATTAGAGGTGTTTTCCCAATTACTTTTATATTTCATATTACGCTCTCCCAAATATCTGTCATCACCATCACAAATAGGAGCAAACCATGAGACCTCAGCCCCTTCTAATTTTTCAGATCTTATTTGTATTTTTTTTGACATTTTTTAAAAATCTTTAAGGTCATGCAATTTCTTTTCCTGTAGCTGTCTGCCAAAGTAAATACCAATCTTCATGAGTTATATCGATTTTTAAACTGTCATTTGCACTTTTAATTCTTGATAACTTTGAGGTCCCTAATACAGGCACAATATCAGAAGGATGTTTTTTTAACCATGCTAATAGAACTTGATCTGCACCAGCATTATATTTTTCGCTCAGTACAGATATTTGCTTTTGGATTTCTATTATCGATTGATCTTTTGATTTTTTTAAAAGTACACCGCCTCCCATGGGTGACCATGCCTGAGGTTTAATCCCAAACTTTTGACATTGATTTAAAACTCCATCTTCAAATGACTTTCTATGTAATAATGATATTTCAACTTGATGGGATATTAGCGGAAAAATTCCATGTAATAAATCAAATTGATAAGTTGAAAAGTTTGAAACACCAAAGTGATTAACTTTTCCTTCTCTCTTAAGCTCAATAAATGCATCAGCTATATCATATGGATCAAATAAGAAATCAGGTCGATGTAATAATAATGTGTCAATATACTCGGTTTGAAGAGTAATCAAGGAGTTTTCTACTGACTTTTTAATGTGTTTTTTTGTAAGATCATAAGATTTTATTTTTTGTTCGGGGCGGTTTTCAGATACCATTTTAATACCACATTTAGTGGTAATTCTAATTTGATTCCTTAAATCTGGTCTTATCTTTAATACTGAACCAAAGTCAGACTCCGTAGTATACGAACCATAAATGTCTGCATGATCAAAATCTACCAATCGATTTTCTATACACCCTTCTACAAATTTTTCAATTTCAGAACTAGTCATATTACACCCCCATTTTCCAAGTCGCATGGTTCCAATCATAAAAGGCGAAGTAATGTATTCTTTTGTTAAGGGTTTTGGGTTTTTTGTCATATGTTTTATGCTTTTAGAGGAAGATTTAATTAAAATTAGATTCTTTTTTGATACAGAATACAAATCGAGTGAAAATCATATTTCTTTAAAGCAAATTATCTAAAGAGATTTCATAGCTTTAGGTACAAGTGGGTTCATTACCCTAAACCAAAGGGGTGGAACTAAACTCAATAATATAGAGGTCGGGTATCCGAAAGGTAGTGTAGGGCATTCCTGATGGCTGTTAAGAATTTGGTATTTTTTTGATGATTTATAATGGTGATCACTATGTCTGGTTAGTTCATATAATGTAATTCGACCAACATTAAAGTTTGAATTCCAAGAGTGATATGGTTGTACCCTTTCATAACGACCAAATTCCGTTTTGATTCTCCGTAATCCATAATGTTCTATATAATTTATACACTCCAAAAAAAGGAAAGCTACTACCCCAATTAAAATAGCAATGATCATAACCTTTGATGAAAATAATCCATATATCCCAATCAAGTAAGTTGGTTGAATCAAGTGATACCAGAGCATGTCATTTTTAATTGAAAAAAATGATAAACCTTTGCGATTTAACATTTCAATTTGAATCTTCCAAGCACTTTTATATTGTCTTGTAACAGATGAAAACCAAAATGAGTATAAAGTCTGATTGTAACGAGCAGACGCTCCATCTTCTGGAGTAGCAACGTTTAAGTGATGACCAAAATTATGTTCAATGTAAAAGTGCATGTACAAGCAAGGTATATATAGCATCTTGCTAAAAAAGCGTTCAAAATAAGGAGTTCGGTGTCCTAATTCATGTGCTACATTGATTCCATTAGTCGCAAGTAGGATTCCACCAGATAATACTAAACCTACTATTTCAAAAGTCCTATAATCATTTAACTGAATATTTGAATAAAATATAAATAACAATCCAAAAACGATTGGAATATTAAAATATAGCATCAAATCAAAAATCCATTTAGTTTTTTTGTAAGAGGCGTCTTCTTCAGAAAGGTTTTCTTTTGATTCACCAGTTAAAATATCTAAAATGGGAATCGCTAAAAAAGCATAAAAAACAGTTGAGTACGTCCAAATACCCGATGAGATAAATGAAAAGTAGGCCGATGCCGGAATTGTATATGCAAAAATATATTTTAGGTCTTTCATTTAAAATATAATTAGATTGAAATAGAACTATTTTGATGCATAGATCATATTCAATTTATTATCAGATAGTATTTCATTTTCATTATAAATTGTAAAATTATATTTTTTTAATATACTTAATATAGAAAATACACTTTCCCCTTTGACAGGGTGACATTCAATAATTATTTTTTTTACAATATTTAGGAATGATTCATCTTTTTGGAATATTTCATACTCAGCTCCCTCACAATCAATTTTCAAAAAATCAATTTTTTTTATTTTTTCTTTCTTACAAAAATCACTTAATCTAATGGTCTCTATTTCAACTTTCTTTTTTCTGTCAACATTTTTTATATAAGAATGGCCACCGGAATTCTTTGAATTTATATAAAAAGATTTTTTTCCATTTTCTCCTGCTACACCTAAGTTTAATAATTTAATGTTTGATTTGTTATTTAAGTTTTTATGGAATTTTAATCTTTTAAAGTTATCATGAAAAGGCTCAAAAGAAAAAATTTTTCCAGACTTATTTTTTTCTGCTGCATAAGTACTAAATATTCCTATATGAGCTCCAATATCAATAACTAAATCGCCATCTTCTACTTTCACCCCAAATTGATTGTAAATATTTTTTAACCAAACTTCTTTCAAGACAGTTTTATCTGCAAATCTTCCCCTTAGTTTGTATTTTATATTGTTTTTTAATTCTATTGTTATGACAAACCCCTTAGGAGCAGTTTTAAGTAAATAGTATTTTAATTTATTTTTAAATATCTCCTTGTTTAGAAACCAATTTTTAGACATTTGACTCAGTTTACAGCAAAATATTATTTGTTAATTATAAACTATATAGATTCAATTTGATGTTATTGATTTATATCTATTTAATAATTCACAATATAACGATTTAAATAAAAAATTAATCACCAAGACATTAATAACTAACAACTTTTAAGGACTTTTTAAATTCGATTATGTAATAATTTTTGAAGTTTATTTATCAATAATTTACCTTTTAGATTCGTCCAAAATTATATTCACTATATTTAATTGAAATAATAAAAACAAACAAATGGAGGATATAAGTGGATTACTTAATGAACATATTTATGCCATAAATACTGTATGGGTTGCATTATGCGCAGCACTTATATTTTTCATGGAAGCTGGGTTTGCGCTTCTTGAAGCAGGTTTTATAAGAGCAAAAAATGCAATGAGTATAATTGCCAAAGTTATTATCGATATAACTTTTGGGGGTATTGCTTTTTTGTATTAGGTTTTGGAATTGCCTATGGTGTATCAAATGGTTGGGTAGCGTTTGACTTTGGAATAATAGAAAGAGATTTGGGGCTTGGGCTTTCGGTCTCAAATCAATTATTTTGGTTTATTCAGCTGGGATTTGCTATTGCTGCAATTTCAATAGTATCAGGTGCTTTGGCAGAAAGGATGAAACTGTGGTCATATGCGATAGTGGTTATCTGTTTTTGTGGATTTATGTATCCTTTAATAGCCAATTGGGTGTGGAACCCCCAAGGATGGTTAGCTGTAAGAGGTTTTAACGATTTTGCTGGTTCGGCTGCTGTTCACGCAATGGGTGGGTTTTCTGCACTTGCTGCAGCCATGGTTCTAGGACCTAGAATTGGAAAATATTCAAAGGATGGAACTTCCAATACAATACCAGGCCATAATTTACCATTAGCATCTGTTGGGGCGTTTATATTGTGGTTTGGGTGGTTTGGTTTTAACCCTGGCTCTACTTTAGGAGCGGTTGGAAATTGGGAATTAATTGGCTCTGTTGTTGTCAATACCTTTTTAGCCTCTGCATCTGGTGGAATTGCTACAATGTTTTACACTTATTATTCTCATGGAAAAATAGATATTACAATGGTTATCAATGGTGTTTTAGCTGGACTTGTTTCAATTACAGCAGGCTGTAATGTAGTTGACCCCTTGTCTGCAATTATAATTGGTTTTATTGCAGGAATACTTGTTGATGTAGCAGTTTTGTTTTTTGATAAAATGAAAATAGATGACCCAGTAGGTGCAATTGCCGTTCATGGAATTAATGGGCTCTTTGGAACAATTGCAGTGGGTCTTTTCGCTAATGAAAGTGGACTGTTTTTTAGCGGTTCCACTAATTTACTTATCACGCAAACGATAGGTGTTTTTACCATCATAATCTTTTCCTTCAGCATTACTTTCATATTGATGAAAATATTGAAAAAGACAGTTGGTATTAGAATTACAAGCCAAGAAGAGGAAGCAGGTATAGATTCAGTTTCCTTCGGCGTTAAATCATACTCTAACGAATAATTAAAATATAAACAATGAAAAAAATTGAAGCAATAATCCGTAAATCAAAATTTGCCGAAGTCAAACAAGCCTTACACAATGTGGATGTTAATTTCTTTAGTTACTGGGATGTTACTGGAGTTGGTAACGAAAAAGAAGGGCACGTCTATAGAGGAATTACATACAGTACTTCGGAAATCCAACGGCGTTATCTTTCCATTGTAGTCAATAATGAATTTGTCGAAAAAACAATTGATGCGATATTGAATTCAGCAGCTACCGATCAAGTTGGCGATGGGAAAATTTTTATCTCACCTGTTGAGCAGGCTTATAGAATTCGTACTGGAGAAAAAGGTGGGGAGTCGTTAAATTAATTATTGTATAATTTAAATTAATTAAGGAAACCAAGTGTTATGACATAGATATTTGGGTGAAATTATTGTGTTTTATCCATATTTAAATTAAAGGGTATTTACTAGTAAACACAAAAAGTAACCGTCAGCTTTGATAGATGGGTACAGGAGGATTATATAATTATAATTAATAGCCATACAATAACTCACAAATTAGTTGAGGGTTCTAAATTCTTTGCATCAAGAGGATCAAATAAATCTAATTTTTAAAAATCAATAAATATAAAACACTATGTTTGCACGCGCATTGAAACGAGAGGGGTGATAATTTTTGATCTTTCCTGTTTTAGGGTAAATAAAGCCAAAAAATGCAATTCATTTAAATTAAAATTTCAGGGCGCCATTTACCCATCAACATGAGAGGAAAAAACAAAAAAAGTTATCCCCCACGGGGAAAAAATAGATCTAGAAAAGATAGTAATAGTAAATCTTCTAATGGATCTGAAAGAAGTCCTTCAAGAAGAAAATCAAGTGGAGACGTCAAGAAAGGTGATTGGAGAGAAAATCGAAAAAGAAAAGAGACCTCTCAAAGACCAGAAAGAAACAAAAGACCAAACAATAGAGGTAGAGTTAGGGGAAGATCTAGTGGTGGATTCAAAAAATCAGACCTAGATCCAAGTACCCTGGTCAACAAAACCATTAAGGTTAAAGAAGGGGTAAAGGAAATCGAGACTCGGACGTTTTTGGAGCTTGATATCCATCCTCGCCTCCAGGAAAAAATCAAAAGAAAAGGTTATGAATTTACTACCGAGATTCAGGATAAAACCTTTGAGTTCCTATCTAGTGGTAAAAGCGTTATTGGGATTGCCAATACAGGTACAGGAAAAACAGGAGCTTTCCTAATCCCAATCGTCAATAGATTGATTGTAAATAAAAACAATAACAAATCCCTTGTCCTGGTCCCTACGCGTGAATTAGCTCAACAAGTAGAACAGGAGTTCAAGAGCTTAAGTAAAGGATTAAAAATTTACAGTAGTTGTTTTATTGGAGGAACCAGCATCAATAAAGATTTAGATAAACTCAGAAGAATCAATCATATTATAATTGGTACACCTGGAAGAATTAATGATATGATAAATCGACGCGCTCTCAAGCTAAATGATTTTTCAAACTTGGTTTTGGATGAGTTTGACACCATGCTTGATATGGGTTTTCTTCATGAAGTACAAAAAATCATTGGTCAAATGCACAAAAGGAGACAAACGATTCTTTTTTCAGCTACTGAAAATGTAAAACAGCAGGGTATTATCAACAGTATTGTTAATGGTTATGAAAGAGTTAGGGTTTCATATGGACAGGCAAATACTGACAATATTTATCAAGAGGTTATAAAAACAAAAGGTGATGATGAAAAGATTGAAATCTTAGTAGATCTTCTAGGTAAAAAAGCATTTAAAAAAGTTCTCATTTTTTCAGAAACAAAAAGACAGGTTTCCAAACTTTGTCGTCAATTAAAAAAACTCAAGATTAAAGTAGACGAGATACACGGTGACAAGTCCCAACAATACCGTTCGAAGGCAATTCAAAAATTTAAATCCGAAAATATTCAAGTTCTAGTTGCCACAGATGTTGCCTCTCGGGGAATAGATATTGATAACATAACTCATGTGATCAATTATAGAGTTCCAAGCTCAAAGGAGAGTTATATCCATAGAATAGGAAGAACAGGTCGCGCGGGAAAAGTAGGGTATGCAATTACTTTTGTGTAGTATGAAATTTATTTATCCAAGATTTTTTTAAAAAAATTAATTAATCCGTATTAGAGATTTCTTGGTTCCAACCCGACAAAAACTCAATGATTGGTCTTAATTTAACTGCATGTTGTGTTAGTGAATACTCTACCTTAGGAGGAATTTGACTGTATTTTTTTCTAATCACTAAGCCATCTTTTTCCAACTGTTTAAGTTGAGCAGATAAAACCTTTCGGGAGAGAGTGGGAATAAGTTCAGATAAAGCAGAAAAACGCATTTTACCTTCCATTAATCTATGAAGTATTGGGAGTTTCCATTTACCTCCTAAAATCTTCATCACATTGGTTATGTGACAAGATGAAGTCTCTTTATTACACATCGCTATAATAAATTACAAAAAATTTATTAATAATACTTTTTAGTTACATTAGGTAACCTTTTAAGAATTACCTTTGTGTAGGCTTATTAACTATGGACCAAATCAAAAAATCTTTCGCAGAAAAATGGGGCTATTTTGTGGTAAAAAACAAATGGACCGTACTTCTTTTTTCAATCATCTTAGCCTTAAGCTTAGCCTCGCAGGGTAAAATGGAATTTGATGGTGACTACCATGTTTTCTTTAGTAAATCAAATCCAGAATTGGAGGCTTTCGATGCTTTGCAGGAAAAGTACTCCAAGGTTGATAATATTATTATGGTTTTAGCCCCAAAAAATAAAAACATTTTTACTAAGGAAAACTTAATTGCTATAGAGGAATTGACTACTGAGGCTTGGAATACCCCCTACTCCTCTCGAGTCGATGCATTAACGAATTATCAGCATACTCGAGCAGAAGGAGATGATTTATACGTAGAAGATTTATCATATGAATCTGAAAATCTTACCCCTGAAAAAGTTGAAGAAATAAAAAAAATTGCGTTGAACGATCCCATTTTAGTTCACCGATTAGTAAACAAAGATGGAAGCGTTTCAGCTATTAACATAACAGTTCGTCCGCCAGGTTTAGACAGTGCAAAAGAAATTCCAGAAATTACTGAGGCCAATCGAGCAATGATATCGGCATTCAAAGAAAAGTATTCTCAATTTGATGTTTATGTTTCAGGAAATGTTCCTTTGAGTACTGCATTTTTCGAATCATCGCAAAATGATCTAGCACTTATTGGAATCATGTTTATGATTGTAATTGCAGTTACCTTGTTACTAACGAGAAATATTTTTGCCACCCTTGCTACATTGGTGGTGGTAATGTTATCAATTATGAGCGCTGTTGGTTTTATTGGTTTAAGTGGAATTAAACTAACAGCTCCTTCATCTGTTTTTCCAACTATGATTCTCACTTTGGCTGTTGCAGACAGTATCCACATATTAGTAACATTATTGCAAAAATTTAGAAAAGAAGTATATCAAAAAAATGAAGCGATTATTGAAAGTATGCGTCTCAATTTTATGCCAGTTTTCATAACTAGTTTAACTACAGTGGTTGGATTTTTAACTTTAAATTTTGGCGAAGTGCCACCATTTTGGCATTTGGGAAATATAACTGCATTTGGGATGTGTATGGCGTTTTTATACTCTACTACTACCCTACCTGCTTTGATGTCTATTTTCCCTATTTGGAGAGGCTCAAAGAAAGAGGTTTTAGTACAAAAAACTTCTTTTTACACCCAATTGGGTCAATTAATTGTAACGCAACCTTTACGTCTAACCATAATTTCCTCCTGCTTTATTTTGTCTATGACATTTCTTGCACTTCAAAATGTCTTTAATGATAGCTTTGTTGACTATTTTGATGAAACGGTAAAATTTAGAACCGATAGTGATTTTATAAACAATAATCTTACAGGAATATACAATGCAGAGTTCTCTATTGGAAGTGGTGAAAGTGGTGGGATAAATAATCCAGATTATTTAGAAAAATTAAATTCTTTTGAAAAATGGCTTAATCAACAAGAGGAAGTAATACATGTGAATTCTTTTGCTGAGGTAACCAGAAAGATAAATAAATCCATGCACGGTGACGATGAATCGTACTATAAAGTCCCTACCAACCGACAGGAGGCAGCTCAGTATTTGTTGCTTTATGAACTTTCTCTTCCTTTTGGTTTGGATTTAAATAATCAAATAAATGTTGACAAATCGGAAACTAGATTGAATGTAGTGCTGCAAAATCTGGGAAGTAAGAAAATGTTGGAATTCACAAAAAGAGCTGAAAATTGGCTGAAAAAAAATACTCCAGATTATATGCATGCAATAGGAGTAAGTCCTACGGTAATGTTCGCAAAACTCGGATTTCGTCAAGCCGATGGAATGATTAAAGGAAATATCATTGCTCTATTATTAATTTCACTTGTTTTGATGATTGCTCTAAAGAGTTTTAAAATGGGGGCAATCAGTTTGATTCCCAACCTTGCACCAGTAATTGTAGGTTTTGGATTTTGGGCACTTTATCTAGGCGAAATAAATACAGGAATGGTAGTTGTTTTTGGAATGACATTGGGGATTATAGTCGATGATACCGTTCACTTCATGAGTAAATTTCTAAGAGCGAGAAGGGAATTAAACTATAATGCTAAAGACGCTGTAATTTATGCCTTTGAAACAGTTGGAAGAGCCTTGGTCATCACCACAATTGTTTTGGTTGCAGGTTTTGCAGTACTTTCAACATCTCCGTTTGCACTAAATAGCTATATGGCAAGAATTACAGTAGTAATTATTAGTTCTGCATTAGTGATCGATTTTATTCTACTTCCTTCAATCCTTTTGTTATTACATAAAGAAAAATCGTTAAAAAAAGCATAATTTAATAACTATATTTATAAAAAATGAATAAACTAGTTTTTACACTCTTATTAATTTCTCCATTAATCGTTATTTCGCAAACGGCTGAAGAAAAAGGGCACCAAATTGTTTCCAAAGCAATTGATGCTGATAGGGGTTTTGGAAGTTCTAGCGTTGATTTGAAAATGGTGTTGAAAAATAAAAATGGACAAGTGAGTGAAAGAACACTAAGCAATAAAACACTTGAACTAGACGAAGATGGAGATAAGTCAATGATTATTTTTACTAGTCCAAAAGATATAAAAGGGACTTCAACCTTAACCTTCACCCATAAAGTTGGTGCAGATGACCAATGGTTATTTTTGCCATCAATTCAGCGAACAAAGCGTATTTCTTCAAGCAATAAGTCAGGGCCTTTTGTAGGAAGTGAATTCGCATATGAAGACCTTTCATCTATCGAGTTAGAAAAAAACACATATAAGTTCATAAAGCAAGTTGGAGACTTATTATATGTTGAACAAGATCCTGTTGATCCTAAATCAGGTTATAAAAAAAGAATAGCCGTATACAATAAAGCCAAAGGGTACCGTCTAGAAACCATTGAATTTTTTGATAGAAAAGGAGCACTATTAAAAACTTTGACTTATTTAGATTATAAAATTTACAAAAATAAATTTTGGAGAGCTAGTAAACTCGAAATGGTAAATCATCAAAGTAAAAAAGAAACTCAACTGTTTTTTGAAAATTACAACTTTGAAGTAAATCTAAAAGAAAGCGATTTTACTGAAATTGCTTTGCGAAGAGCTTCAAACTAATTTATTAATTATATAAATACATCTCTTAGCCCCATAAAGGGGCTTTGTTTTTGCAAGATGAATAAATATTTACTTATTGTGGCTTTCATTTTTTTTAATGGTAATTTTCTGTTTGCTCAGAAGGAGATAATCGATATCTCTAAAGAATGGGAGTTAAGTCACGAAAGTCGCTATTTCTACGATACTCCGCAGTTTGAAAATCAATTGAATTATTATCCATCTTTTGGTATCCAGCCAACCTATAAATTTAAGTGGAATGAAGGCTATGAAAATTTTATTTTCTCTATCTATTTTAATTTAGATAGAGATAAAAATAGAACTTACTGGGACTTAAGAGAGATGTATTACCAAAAGGCTAAGAATAATTGGGAATTAAATATAGGTTTCAAAAAAGTTTTTTGGGGAGTAACAGAAAGTTGTCATTTAGTAGACATTGTGAACCAAACAGATGCCTTAAAAAGTTTTGATGGGGAAGAAAAGTTAGGACAACCAATGGTTCAGTTCAGTTGGTTTTTATCGAGATTGGGAGCCTTAGATCTATTCTACCTACCCTATCATCGTAAAAGAGGATTCCCCGGAGAAAAAGGAAGGTTTCGATTTAATAATGTACTAGATTCTGATGATATTGAATACGAAAGTGGAAAAGGAGAATTTAATACAGACTTTGCCGCTAGATGGAAGCACTATTTTGGACCTTTTGATATTGGTCTCTCCTATTTTAGTGGAAACGGGCGAGAGCCGTTTTTTAAATTTGATGAAAAAAATAACATTCAAGCATATTATCCACTTATTAATCAGTACGGACTAGACCTACAAATTACTGCAGGAGCATTATTATTAAAATTTGAATCTATTTACAGAACTGCAAAAGAACAACAATTTCTTGCTATGGATGCTGGCTTTGAATTTACCTTCTCTAATGTTGATAACAATGGACTCGATGTAGGAGTTTTAGCTGAGTATCTCTATGATGAACGTGGAGACTGGGCTCTTAGTGGACTTCAAGACGATATTTTTTATGGAAGCAGATTGGCTTTTAATGATTCTCAGGATACCTCTATAATAGCTGGTGGTATTCATGATTTTCAGACAAGCTCCAACCTATTTACTATAGAGGCATCACGTCGGTTTAAAAATAATATGCTTGTCTCACTGGAGGGAAGAATTTTTAGTGGAGTTTCAGATAAGGAGCTATTCTTATTATTTTTTAAACAGGATAGTTATTTTAAAATTTCGGTTTCTAAGTACTATTAAGAATTAATCCTTCATATAAAAACTATAATTTAAACTTTATGAGATTTTATGAGTCAAACAAAGTACAATGTTTAGTTTTAAGGGGAGGGGAAACCCTCCTTTTTTTTAAATTAAACTTTATTTGATTGAGTTTCTTTTTCTATCATTTTCATCCAAAAAAACTTTTCTAAGTCTTAAGTAATTTGGTGTTGCCTCTACATATTCGTCGGATTGAATATATTCTAGTGCCTCTTCAAGAGAAAACTTAATCGGTGGAGCCAAATTCACTTTTTCATCACTTCCCGAGGCTCTTACATTAGATAATTTTTTTGTTTTAGTAACATTAACCACTAAGTCATCAGGCCTTGAATTTTCACCTATTACTTGACCAGTATATACTTCTTCATTGGGATTAATAAAAAATTTTCCGCGTTCCTGTAATTTATCCAAAGAGTATGGAATTGCACTTCCTTTTTCCATAGAAATTAAAGACCCATTAGTTCTTCCGGGTATTTGGCCTTTAAATGGCTGAAATTCCATAAATAGGTGATTCATTATTCCCTGACCAGCCGTATTGGTCAATAATTCATTTCTGAGCCCTATGATTCCTCTGGATGGAATTATGAATTCACAAATCATCCGGTCCCCTTTATTTTCAATACTTACCATTTCTCCTTTACGACTGCTAACCATTTCAATAGCTCTTCCTGATAAGTTTTCGGGTAAATCAATGGTAAGGGTTTCAATTGGTTCACACTTAACACC
Source organism: uncultured Bacteroidota bacterium (assembly GCA_902515395.1). GTDB lineage: Bacteria > Bacteroidota > Bacteroidia > Flavobacteriales > Flavobacteriaceae > UBA8316. The sequence goes on from CABXUL010000004.1 coordinate 84,346, forward strand.
ATTTATTATTTTGATGATCACTTGCGGTTGGCCTATTTGAAGTTCATAGCCTTCTCTTCGCATGGTTTCTATCAAAACTGATAAATGCATAACGCCACGACCGAAAACTAAAAATTTATCCGCTGAACCAGTTTCCTCTATTCGCAAAGCAAGATTTCTCTCTAGTTCTTGTTCTAAACGATCTTTAATATGTCGTGAAGTGACAAATTTACCATCCTTACCAAAAAATGGAGAGTCGTTAATTGTAAAAAGCATACTCATTGTCGGTTCATCAATTGCAATTGTAGGGAGTGCTTGCGGCTCTGTAGGATCAGCAATAGTGTCTCCGATATTAAAATCTTCTAAACCAATGACAGCACAAATATCTCCCGCCTCAACATGATCAACTTTTTTTCTTGCTAAACCATCAAAAATATTAAGTTCCTTAATTTTTGATTTTATTATTTTACCCTCACGATCTATCAAACAAACATTCATATTGGATTTCAGAACACCTCGGTTTAACCTTCCAATTGCGACCCTACCTGTATATGGGGAATAGTCTAAAGAAGTAATAAGCATTTGCGTATTTCCTTCTTTGATAACTGGTGAAGGAACTTGGTCAAGAATAGTATCTAATAGTGGTCCGATGGAATCAGTAGGATTTTTCCAGTCCTCCCCCATCCAATTATTCTTGGCCGATCCATAAATAGTTGGAAAATCTAATTGCCACTCTTCAGCGCCCAAATCAAACATCAAATCAAAAACAGATTCATGCACCTCATCCGGACGGCAATTCTCCTTATCTACTTTATTTATTACTACCAATGGCTTTAATTTTAAATCCAATGCCTTTTTCAATACAAAACGTGTTTGTGGCATGGGTCCCTCTAATGCATCAACAAGCAAAATTGCAGCGTCAGCCATATTCAATACCCTTTCTACCTCTCCTCCAAAATCTGCGTGACCAGGTGTATCAATAATATTAATTTTAACACCTTTATAATTTACAGATACATTTTTCGATAAAATGGTAATTCCTCTTTCCCTTTCAAGATCATTATTGTCCAAAATAAGCTCTCCCTTATTTTGATTATCGCGAAAAAGTTGGCAATGGAACATGATCTTATCAACTAGAGTTGTTTTGCCGTGGTCGACGTGAGCGATAATAGCAATATTTTTAACAGTGGACATGAATCAAAATTTAAGCGGCAAATATACTTTTATATATCCAGCTTTAGCTTTTTAAATTTTAGTAATTATAATTACATGGACATTAGATGTTTAACTAATAATATAAAGTTTGAATTTGCATACAATGACCAATCCATCTGTGAAAAAATTTTAAATTTGTTTGCAATTAAAAAAAAATACTATCTATAAATCAAAAATACTTGTAACTGGAGGGCTTGGATATATCGGCTCTCATACCAGTGTGGAACTAATTCAACAGGGGTTTGAAGTAATTATTGTGGATGACTTATCTAACTCCTCTCCAAGTATATTGGAGGGTATTAAAAAAATTATTGACTATCCGATTAAATTTATTGAATTAGATTTAAAAGATAAAAATAGTGTCAAAGATTTATTTGAGCTCAATCCCGATATTTCAGGTGTAATTCACTTTGCAGCTTCTAAAGCAGTAGGTGAAAGTAGAATAAAACCAATTGAATACTATGAAAATAATTTAGTATCACTTATTAATCTGCTTAAAGAAATCGATAAAAAGGGCGACAGTTTTCCTTTTATTTTTAGTTCTTCTTGCACGGTTTATGGACAAGCTGATAAATTACCAATTAATGAGCTAGCTCCAATCAAAAAAGCTGAATCACCCTATGGTAATACTAAACAAGTAGGGGAGGAAATTCTCTTTGATGCTTTAATCGCCAATAAGTTTTTAAGAGTAGTATCTCTGAGATATTTTAACCCTATCGGGGCTCATCCCTCGGGTGAAATTGGAGAATTACCTAATGGAAAACCACAAAATCTTGTTCCATTTATTACTCAAACTGCTGCTGGTATTCACAAAAAATTAAGTGTTTTCGGGAACGACTACCCAACCATTGACGGTACTTGTATCCGTGATTATATTCATATAGTTGATCTTGCAAAGGCTCACGTCCTTGCGCTCAGGCATATAACAGTCAAAAATCAAGTTAAAAATTTTGAGATTTTTAACATAGGTACGGGTAAAGGAAACACCGTTTTAGAGGTTATTAAAACCTTTGAAAAAATTTCTGGTCAGTCATTAAATTATGAAATTTCACCAAGAAGAAAAGGAGATATAACTGCAGCTTACGCAGATACAAGAAAAGCCAATAAAGTTTTAGGATGGGAGGCTGAGCTGTCTCTTGAGGAGGCATTAGTTTCAGCCTGGAAGTGGGAGAAAAAAATAAGAGAATTATAAAATAAATATAATTGAATATGAATTCTAGCTTTGAATTTTTAGATTATTTAATCTTTGGTGTTTATGCGTTTGTTATTTTAGGAGTGGGCTTATGGGTCTCTAGAACAAAAGACGGAAAAGAAAAAAGCGCTGAGGACTATTTTTTGGCAAGTAAATCGCTCCCATGGTGGGCAATTGGTTCCTCTTTAATTGCCGCTAATATATCTGCAGAACAATTTATAGGTATGTCAGGATCAGGTTTTGCATTAGGACTTGCGATTGCATCTTACGAATGGATGGCAGCAATCACACTTATAATCGTAGGAAAATATTTTCTACCTATTTTTATTGAGAAGGGACTCTACACCATCCCAGAATTTGTTGAAAAGCGGTTTTCTTCGAATCTAAAAACCATCTTGGCAGTATTTTGGATTGGACTTTATGTTTTTGTCAATTTGGCATCTGTGATGTACTTGGGCGGGCTTGCCCTGGAGACTATAATAGGGGTCGACATGATATATGCTGTCATTGGTTTGGCTTTATTTGCTGCCGCATATTCATTGTATGGCGGTTTATCAGCAGTTGCTTGGACGGATATTATCCAAGTAATCTTTCTGGTTTTAGGAGGCTTAGTAACGACCTATCTAGCCCTAAATACTGTTTCTCAAGGTGAAGGCGTAATAGAAGGGTTTAAACACATTTATAATGCTGCTCCAGATCGTTTTGAAATGATCTTGGATAAAAATAAT
>CABXUL010000005.1 GCA_902515395.1 uncultured Bacteroidota bacterium
AGGTTTTGATATCAAGGTGGCCTTCTGCATAGTTTAATCGGTCTCTGTCGATATCAATTAAAGTTATGTCAAGAGATTCATAAGAAAGAAGCTTTGCCAAATGAAAACCTACTTCCCCTGCTCCTGCAATAATTATTTTCATAATTCAAGTTCGAAAACTTATTACGAATATACAAAATCCTTCGGTCGAGGTTTTTTATTTTATTTAAATCACTTGGTTAACATTTATTTTATCTTTGAATATGGTTGACAAACAAGTGGTTCCCTATCAAGGAAAAAAAATTAGTAAAAAAACTCAAATTCGTAAGATGTTTGATAAAATATCGTCTAATTACGACTTTTTAAACAGAATTATTTCTGGGGGTATAGATATATTATGGCGAAAAAAAGTTGTTTCACTATTGATTCCAGAAAAGCCAAAAAAAGTTCTCGATGTAGCAACAGGCACTGGAGATTTAGCGATAGAATTGATTAAGACAAATGCTAATGAAATTGTTGGGGTAGATATTTCTGAAGGAATGCTTAAAATAGGTATCAATAAAGTTAAAAATCGAAAGCTTAATAATACGATAAGTATGGAAATTGGTGATAGCGAGAAATTAAGTTATCCCGACAACTATTTTGATGCAGCTACAATTGCCTTTGGGCTAAGGAATTTTGAAAACCTTGACAAAGGCCTGTCAGAAATCCGAAGAGTACTTAGAACAGGGGGTAATTTAGTTATATTGGAAACTGCAGTTCCCCAAAGATATCTGGTTCGACAATTCTATAATTTTTATACCAGTAAAATCATGCCTTTATTAGGACTAATATTCGCAAAGGATATTTCTGCCTATCGTTATCTTTCTAATTCAGCAGCTGCATTTCCATTTGGTACAGCCTTTAACAATATTTTAATAAAAAATGGGTTTATAAAGGTGAAAAATCTTCCTCAAACCTTTGGGGTAGCATCAATTTATTGTGCAAGAAAACCTGACTAAAATAAAAGCCTCTATATTTCTCCTTCTTCTGCTGAATGGATTAAGTTTTACTTTCGCCCAATATCCAACGGTAAGAGAGAAGGTTATGAATCTTCCTAATTTTGACGACCGTTTTCTTCACTATGGCTACTTTATAGGAATTAACTCTTATGATTTTAAATTTGAATATGAAAAGAATTATTACCGGAATAATAATAAAGATATTGAAGTAATTTCAAATACTGGTTTTAATGTTGGACTTGTTGGTGATTTGAGAATCAACAGGTTTATTAATTTAAGAATAGAACCTGGTTTGTATTACTCTAAAAGAGATTTGATTTATCCAGAATTTTCTCAATTCAATAACAAGGATGACCGGTTTAGGGAAGTCAAATCTACTTATATTCATTTACCTCTTTTAATAAAAATAAGCGCTGAAAGGATAAATAATTTTAGACCTTTTATTCTAGCAGGCGTATCAACTGATTTTAATTTATCGAGTAGTCATAAAAATACTGACGATAACTTTAGTAATGTGTTTAGAACACAAAAACAAAATATTAATTATGAGTTAGGTCTGGGATTTGACTTTTACTTATTCTATTTTAAGTTTTCCCCCTCCTTAAGAGGAATTTTTTCACTTCAAAACGAAATAATCCCTGATAATACTGAAGGCAGTCCATGGACCGGTCATATCTCAAAAATGTTTAGTAGAGGATTTGCTATTAACTTTACATTTGAATGAGGATTAAGGTCTAAACACTTCTCCTAATAAAATTGCAGTAGCTGTTGCAACATTTAAACTATCTGCTTTAGTTCCCACCCCCATGGAATTAATGGTTACGTATTGATCTATTTCTTTTAGAACCTTAGGACTTATTCCATGAGATTCACTACCTAAAACTAAAATTCCTTTTTTATTATATAAATTATCATAGTGGCTTATACCATTAAGTGTAGCCCCATAAACAGTTAATTCGCTTTTGGACAAAAAAGTACTCAAGTCAGTGTAGTGGCATTTAACTCTCGCTATCGACCCCATAGAAGACTGAACTACTTTTAAATTATAACAGTCCACTGTATCTGAACTACAGAAGATATCATTGATTCCAAACCAATCACACAAACGAATAATTGTACCTAGATTTCCTGGATCAGAAACTGAATCCAAAGCTAAGGAAAATGATTCTGTATTAAAACGATTTGAAAATTTAGGTATTTTGAAAACACCAATAATACTACTAGCATTTGTGAATTGCGAAACTTTATTCAAGGTAGATTTATCAATTAATTTATAGGGAGCAAAATCTATTGGTTTAGATGAATAAATAGATTCAAATGCATGCCCTTCCTGAATTAATTCCTTAACAATTTTTAAACCCTCAGCAATGAATAGACCAAATTTAGATCGGTATTTCTTTTCACTCAGTAGGCGAATTTTTTTTTGTTCATTTTTGCTTAACATCCAAAAAATGTAATTTTGTTTTATATTCCTTTATGGCCCAACCTAAACTTTCAAAGTTAACTATTCTATTTCTTTTCATAATATCTGTAAAGTCATGTAAGAGTATTAAGGAGATAGCAGGGGATAAATACTTACTCGAAAATAATATCATTTTAAAAAATAATGAAGAATTAATCAACGATCCTGTAAAATTTATTGCCATTGATAAACCAAATAAAAAAACTTTGGGAATTCCATTCAAGCTATACCTATATGAAATGGCTGTTGAAAAGCCAGATTCTCTTTTTGGAGAATGGCTGGAGAGAAAGTCTAAACGTAAAAAACTTTTAAATAATTTACTCTCTGCAAAACAAGTCAATGAGATCAAAAGGTATAAATTAAATTTTAATAATTGGCTTAAAAGAAATGGGGAAACACCAGTATTTGTTGATAGCTCTACCATAGTAAAAAATATCCAACGATTTGAGCAATATTATAAAAACAAAGGTTACTTGAATACGAGAGTGGAAGTGCAAAAAGTGTTTTCACCTGTCCAAAAGGGAACAGTAAAATATTATATTCAAACCCGTGATCAATTTACAATTGATAGTATCCGGAAAGAAATTAATTCCCCTGCAATTGATTCTCTTTACAATTTATCTTTAAATAAACGATTAATTAACAAAGGTGATCCATTCGAAATCGATAGATTTGAAGCAGAGCGAAATCGGTTAATCAGCTATTTTAGAAATAACGGAGTTTATAATTTCCAGAAAAATAATATTCAATTTATTGCTGCAATTGATAGTAGTGGAGTAGACACAAAGATTCCAGTTGTAGTGGAAATCTCAGACCTTCAAAAGAGGGAAAATGATTCATTAAAAAATATTCAATATAAAATTCATAATGTAAAAAAAATAAATCTATATGTAGATCATCCAGGTCAATTAGGGCAACTTTCGCCCTTCACAGATAGCTTAACTTATAAAAACTTTAATATACTATATAAAGGGAAATTAAAATATAAGCCAAAAGCTCTTGAAGAAGTCATTTTCATTGAGAAAGACAAACCTTATAGTGATTTTTCCAGAGCGCTAACTTATCGCTATATTTCGAATCTTAGAAATTTTAAATACCCAAGTATTACTTTTAAACCCGTGGGTAATACTTCAGATTTAGAAGCTAATATTTTTTTAAGTCCTAAAGAAAGGTTTTCAATGGGTTTTGATTTGGATTTTTCCCATTCAAATATTCAAGATTTTGGTTTTTCTTTAGGAAGTTCTTTTGGAATTAGAAATATTTTTCGAGGTGCTGAGGTTTTAGAAGTAAGTTTAAAAAATACATTAGGATCTTCTAGTGATATTAAATCTTTTGATAATCAATTATTTAATCTTTACGAATTAGGGGCCGATACCAGTTTAAGATTTCCAAGAATCATGTTCCCTTTTAATCTAGATATGTTAATACCAAAAACGATGAATCCCTCAACATCAATTAATTTTAATGCAACACTTCAGCAAAATATCGGACTTGATAAACAGTATTTTGGGGCAAGCTACCAACTTAACTGGGAACCTAATAATCTTGCAAAACTGAACTGGAAAATAGTCGATCTTGAGTTTATTAATAATCAAAATATCAATAATTATTTTAATGTTTATCGAAATTCTTATGATAGATTGAATGAGATTGCAATGCGATTCAATTCAAATCCTAATCACACTAACTCGATGGGAAATTTAATTATTCCAGAGGGTGCAAATAATTTTATTTCTGATGTTTTGGAAAACAAAACCTCAATAATTCCAGAAAATAATGACTACCAAAATGTTAATTTAATTAAAGAAAGGCAAAATAGACTTACTACTAATAACTTAATCTTTGGATCCTCTTTCGGAGTCTATTACAACAGTCAGAAAAACTTATTGGATGAAACATTTTTCCAGATTCAATGGAAATTAACTCTCATTGGCTCTTTATTAAATGAAATTCTAAGGTCCTCTCAAACTAAGAAGAATGAAAATGGTCAATATGAAATAGCAGGCGTTACACCCTCTCAATACGTAAAGACAGAAATCAATTTGATTAAACACTGGCAAGTCTCCCAAAAAACAGTACTCGCTTTCAGAGCATTCAGTGGCTTTGCCATACCATTTGGAAATGCAAATAGTATTCCATTTACCAGATCTTATTTTTCAGGAGGCTCAAATGATATTAGGGGTTGGAAAGCATATAAACTCGGGCCTGGAAGTAGTAATAATATGAACGAATTTAATGAAGCAAATTTTAAATTAACATTAAATCTTGAATATCGTTTTCCTTTTTCAAGCAAGATGAATGGCGCCTTTTTTTTAGATGCAGGTAATATTTGGAATATTCTTGATAATATAAACGATCCTGCATACAGATTCGATGGTTTTAAGGACCTAAACGAAATCGCCATCGCATCTGGCTTAGGTCTTAGATATGATTTTGATTTTTTTGTATTTAGATTAGATACTGGATTTAAAACTTATAATCCAGCCTTACCAATGTCCTCCAGATGGCAAACAAAGTTTAGATTAAAGGAAGCAGTTTTTAATATTGGAATAAATTATCCATTTTAAACTGAAAAAGTTTGATACTTTTGTTTCGTAAACCCAATATAAATGAGTGAAAACTTTCCAAAAGGTGTACTTACAGGAGATCAAGTACAACAGCTGTTTAAATTTGCTAAAAAAAAATCATTTGCACTTCCAGCAGTAAATGTCGTAGGAAGTAATTCGGTTAATAGTGTTATGGAGACTGCTGCTGATTTAAATAGCCCAGTCATTATTCAGTTTTCTAACGGTGGGTCTCAGTTTATTGCAGGAAAAGGCATGTCTAATGAAAATCAAAGAGCGGCTATTGCAGGAGGAATTTCTGGGGCAAAACATGTTCATGAGTTAGCAACACACTATGGAGCCACAGTTATACTCCACACGGACCACTGTTCTAAGAAGCTGTTACCTTGGATTGATGGTCTATTAGATGCTGGAGAAATCTTTTTTAAGCAAAACGGAATACCTCTTTACAGTTCACATATGATTGATCTGTCTGAAGAACCTCTGGTAGAAAATATTGAAATATGCAAGAATTACCTCTCGAGAATGGATAAGATGGGGATGACTCTTGAAATTGAATTAGGAGTAACCGGAGGAGAAGAGGATGGGGTTGACAATACAGACATTGATGCTTCAAAACTATACACGCAACCGGAAGAAGTAGCTTATGCTTTTGAACAACTGAGTAAAGTTAGTTCAAGATTTACAGTAGCCGCCGCTTTTGGAAACGTTCACGGGGTTTATAAACCTGGAAACGTAAAACTTACCCCTAAAATTCTAAAAAATTCTCAAGAATACATTTCAGAAAAACTTAATCTCCAGTATAATACAGTTGATTTTGTTTTTCATGGAGGTTCAGGTTCCTCCATCGAAGAAATTCGCGAATCAATAGGATACGGAGTAATTAAAATGAATATAGATACCGATCTCCAATTTGCCTTTACAGAAGGTATAAGAGATTATATGGTCGATAATATAGATTACCTCAAAAAACAAATTGGAAACCCTGAGGGATCAGATGTGCCAAATAAAAAGTTTTACGATCCTAGAAAATGGCTTAGAGAGGGTGAATTAACCTTCAATAGACGATTGAAAAAGGCTTTCGAGGATTTGAATAATGTCAACACGCTCGATTAGGCGTTTTTAATATCTTTGAATTAAATAGCAGCTGATAAAATGAGTTGGTTTAAACGAAGTGAGAAAGGAATTCAAACCCGCACTGAGGAAAAGAAAGACATACCTAAAGGACTTTGGTATAAAACGCCCACTGGCAAGATAATTGAAACACAGGAACTAGCCTCTAATTCTTATGTTTCACCGGAGGATGATTACCATGTCCATATAGGAAGTAAAGAATATTTTGAAATCCTATTTGATGATAATCATTTTAAGGAATTGGATATCAGGCTTAAATCAAAAGATTTTTTAAAATTTAAGGATTCTAAAAAATATTCTGATCGCTTAAAGGAAGCTCAAAAAAAATCTGGGCTATATGATGCAATAAGAACCGCAGTAGGAAAGTCTAAAGGTAAGGACCTAGTAGTTGCGTGTATGGATTTTAATTTTATTGGTGGGTCAATGGGTTCAGTTGTTGGTGAGAAAATTGCTCGGGCCGTTGATTATGCCATAAAAAATCATCTGCCTCTTGTAATTATTTCAAGATCTGGGGGAGCAAGGATGATGGAATCTGCAAACTCTCTGATGCAGATGGCAAAAACCTCTGCTAAATTAGCTGAGTTATCAGAAACAAAATTACCATACATATCCATATGCACTGATCCAACTACAGGTGGAACAACCGCCTCATTTGCAATGTTGGGTGATATAAATATTGCTGAACCAGGAGCACTAATTGCTTTTGCTGGTCCAAGGGTAGTTAAAGATACCACAGGAAAGGATTTACCAGAGGGGTTCCAAAGAAGCGAATTTTTATTGGAAAAGGGGTTTTTAGATTTTATTTGTCACAGAAAGCAACTCAAAGACAATATTAACCTATATCTTGATTTAATTCTAAATCAACCCTTGAGGGAATAATTTACAAATAGAGTTGTAGATCAAAGAATTACATATATATTTGCAGCTTCATTTACAATACATAAAAATTATTAAAAAAATATTGGCATGTATCTAAACAAAGAAATAAAAAAAAAGATTTTCAAGAAACATGGAAAATCTGAGGTTGACACTGGTTCTACCGAGGGACAAATAGCATTATTTTCTCACCGAATTGATCACTTATCTAATCATCTTAAGAATAATCAGAAAGATTTCAATACGGAACGATCACTTGTAAAACTAGTTGGTAAGCGCCGTAAACTTTTAGATTATCTTAAAACTAAAGATATTGAGCGTTATCGTTCAATCATCAGTGAATTAAATTTAAGAAAATAATCTTTAAAAATATTTCAATTTTTTAATAGTTTTTCGTTGGTTGCTTCAGCACACAACAAGAAAAATTTTCAACCAACTAAAGAAAAATGATTCCAAAAATATTTACTCAAGAAATTCGTTTAAACGACGGAAGAAAAATTACTATTGAAACTGGAAAACTTGCAAAACAAGCACACGGTTCAGTTGTGGTTAAAATGGGAGACTGTATGTTACTATGCACTGTAGTGTCCAATTATAAATCTGCTCAGGTGGATTTTTTACCCTTAACTGTTGACTACAGAGAAAAATTTGCTGCCGCAGGTAGATATCCTGGTGGATTTTTTAAAAGGGAAGCACGTCCAAGTGATGGTGAAGTACTAACCATGCGGTTAGTTGACCGTGTATTGCGCCCCCTTTTTCCAAAAGATTATCACAATGAAGTTCAGGTCATGATTCAGCTAATGTCTCATGATGAAAACGTGATGCCTGACGCTTTGGCTGGTTTAGCAGCTTCAGCAGCAATTCAACTAAGTGATTTTCCATTTGAATGTGCTATCTCGGAAGCCCGTGTTGCCAGAGTGGAAGGTGAGTTAATTATTAACCCAAGCCGCGCTCAATTGGAAACTTCAGATATCGATATTATGGTTGGTGCCTCTTCAGACTCTGTTATGATGGTTGAAGGAGAAATGGATGAGTGTAGCGAGGAAGAAATGGTAGAAGCTATCAAATTTGCTCACGAAGCCATTAAAATTCAGATTGAAGCTCAAATGAAACTTTCAGCGGAAGTAGGCAAGAAAGAAACTAGAGATTACGACGAGGAAGAGGAGGATTTAGAACTTGAGCAAAAGATTCACAAAGCTTCTTATGATAAATGTTATGAGATTGCGAAAAGAGGAACTGGAAAAGCAGAACGAAGTCTTGCTTTTAGTGAGGTTAAAGAAGATATAAAAGCAAGTTTTTCTGAGGAAGAGCTCGAAGAAGTTGCCCCCTTGATCGGAAAGTATTTTAGTAAAACTCAAAAAGAAGCTGTTAGAGAAGTTGTATTAAGCGAAGGAATTCGTTTAGATGGACGAAAAACAAATGAAATAAGACCAATATGGTGTGAAGTTGATTATCTTCCTTCTACTCACGGCTCTTCTATTTTTACTCGTGGAGAAACTCAAGCGTTAGCTACAGTTACATTAGGAACATCAAGAGAAGCAAATCAGATTGATATGCCATCTTATGAGGGAGAAGAAAGATTTTACTTACACTATAATTTCCCCCCATTCTGTACGGGAGAAGCAAGGCCTATTAGAGGAACCTCAAGACGTGAAGTGGGTCATGGCAATCTTGCTCAAAGGGGACTTAAGTCAATGGTTCCAGATGATTGTCCATATACTGTTCGTGTTGTAAGCGAAGTGTTAGAATCAAATGGATCCTCCTCAATGGCAACAGTTTGCTCTGGAACTATGGCATTAATGGATGCTGGAATTCAAATCAAAAAGCCTGTCTCTGGAATTGCTATGGGATTGATAAGTGATGGCGATAGATATGCTGTTTTAAGTGATATTCTAGGAGATGAAGATCATCTTGGCGATATGGATTTTAAGGTAACTGGAACTGTGGACGGCATTACTGCTTGCCAAATGGATATAAAAATCAAAGGATTATCCTATGAGATTTTAGTCAAAGCACTTAAACAAGCTCGTGATGGTCGTCTACACATTTTAGATAAAATTACAGAAACTATTGAAAAGCCAAATGAAAGTGTCAAAGCTCATGCTCCAAAAATGGTAAGTTTAACCATACCTAACGAATTTATTGGTGCAGTAATTGGTCCTGGTGGTAAAGTCATTCAAGAAATGCAGAAAGAAACGGATACTACTATAGTCATTGAGGAGGACGGAGAAATGGGTGTTATTGAAATTTTAGGAGTAAATCAGGAGAAAATTGATGCTGCAATTGAAAGAATAAACAACATAACTTTCAAACCAGAAGTTGGTAAAATTTACAGTGTCAAAGTCGTCAAAATATTAGACTTTGGAGCAGTTGTAGAATTTGTACCTGGCAATGAAATATTACTTCATATTTCTGAGGTTTCTTGGGACCGAATTGATAAGGTTACTGATGAAATAAATCTCGGTGATAATTTTGACGTAAAATATTTTGGAATTGACCCTAAAACAAAAAAACCAAGGGTTTCTCGCAAAGCATTACTTCCAAGGCCTGAGCGGTCTGATAGAACTGATCAAAAAAACAGATCTGATCGAAAGGGATAATAAAAAAATCAACCTATTTGAAACATTATTAATTTTTTAACGTATAATAAGTATAAAATAATAATTTAATGAGACAGCTTAAAATAACCAAGCAGGTTACTAACAGAGAAACTGCCTCTCTAGATAAATATCTACAGGAGATTGGTAAAGTTGATTTAATAACTGCCGAGGAGGAAGTTGAACTAGCTCAGAGAATTAAAGCTGGTGACCAGATTGCCTTGGAAAAGCTTACTAAAGCCAATCTTCGTTTTGTTGTATCGGTAGCAAAGCAATACCAAAATCAAGGTTTAACTCTTCCAGACCTTATTAATGAAGGTAATTTAGGTCTAATAAAAGCTGCTCAAAGATTTGATGAAACACGTGGATTTAAATTTATTTCTTACGCAGTATGGTGGATTCGTCAATCTATTTTACAAGCCCTTGCCGAACAGTCAAGAATTGTTCGCTTACCACTTAATAAAATTGGATCAATTAATAAAATTAATAAAACATATGCTTTTTTAGAGCAGGCCCACGAAAGAGCTCCCTCTGCTGAGGAAATTGCAAAAGAACTTGACATGACCATTAATGATGTTAAAGAGTCTTTGAAAAACTCTGGAAGGCACGTTTCTATGGATGCTCCCCTAGTTGAGGGAGAGGACTCAAATCTATACGATGTATTAAATAGTGGAGAGTCGCCTAATCCAGATAAAACCCTTTTACATGAATCCCTGAGAACCGAGATCGAAAGAGCCCTAGAAACCCTAACTCCTAGGGAAGCTGATGTGGTTAGGCTATATTTCGGTTTAGGTAACCAACATGCAATGACATTAGAGGAAATAGGTGAGACATTCGACTTGACGAGAGAAAGAGTAAGACAAATTAAAGAAAAAGCAATTAGAAGGTTAAAACACACCTCAAGAAGTAAAATTTTAAAAACTTATTTGGGATAGTTTTTTGGCAAGCTTAGGTTTTCTTTTTTTTTAAAATAGATTAAATGGGTTTATTAATAGCACCATCAATTTTAGCAGCAGACTTTGGCAATCTTGAAAGAGACTGTAAAATGATCAACGAAAGTCAAGCTGATTGGTTTCATATTGATGTTATGGATGGTGTTTTTGTTCCAAATATTTCCTTTGGAATGCCAGTTCTAAAGTCTATTTCCATTCACGCTAAAAAGCCATTGGATGTCCATCTAATGATAGTTGAGCCTGAGCGATATATTGAGATCTTTGCTGGTTTAGGCAGTAAAATTCTAACTGTCCACTACGAGGCTTCAAAACATCTTCACAGGACTTTACAGTCAATCAAATTTAATGGAATGAAGGCTGGTGTAGCACTAAATCCCCATACACCTGTAAAACTTTTGGAAGCAATCATTGATGAAATAGATTTAGTTTGCTTAATGAGTGTAAATCCAGGTTTTGGAGGGCAAAGTTTTATAAGAAACACCTTCGACAAGGTTAAGGAATTAAAAACATTAATTAATAAAACTAAAGCTTCAACAATTATCGAAATTGATGGTGGTGTAACAAATAAAAATGCAAAAGCTCTTATTGATTGTGGTGCTGATGTTCTAGTTGCTGGAAGCTATGTGTTTTCCTCAAATGATCCGATAGGCAAAATTGCTAAACTTAAAAATATTTAAAAAAAATTACTTTCTTTTTTTATGAATTTAAAATTCCGCTCTAAACTGAACTCTCCGGTTAGTAAGCCTTCCCTCCATCGTGTCATTATCTGAAAGAGGTCTTTCTTCCCCATAACCTTCTGTTTTTAATCTGTCAGGATTTACTCCTACACTTATTAGATAATCTCTAACAGCATCTGCTCTTCTTTTAGAAAGTTCAAGATTGTCATCTTCTTCACCGTCACTCGATGTATGTCCTTCAATTATAAGGTTTCCATCAGGGTTATCATCTAAAAGAATTTTAATTTCTATAAGTGCTTCTTTTACAGATTTTCCTTGAATTCTATGTGATGAAGCTGCGAAATAAATTTGTGTGGATAATTCATTGATAGTAGTTACTATTTCAGAGGAAAGCTCAGGACATCCGCTATTTTCTGATGTACCTGGTTGATCAGGACATGAATCAATATTATCTGTAATAGTATCTCCGTCAGTATCAGGCCACGGACAACCTTCATTTTGAGGATCCCCCAATTCATCAGGGCATTTATCCTCTCCATCAATAACACCGTCTTGATCTGAGTCAGGGCACCCATTAAGTTCTTTTAGACCCGCCTCATTTGGACAAGAATCATTTTTATCAATTACCCCGTCATTATCATTATCAGGGCATCCATTAAGCTCAATTAAGCCAAAATCTTCTGGGCAACCATCTTTATTGTCGGGAATTGAATCTCCATCAGTATCTGGACAACCTTCAAACTCCTTTAAACCAGCGATTTCAGGGCATTTATCTTTTTTATCTTTTATTCCATCTTTATCTGAGTCACGTCCTCCAAAATTAAAACTTAAAGCGGCTACGTTTTGAAGGTGATTGAAACTCCCATTTTCACTTGAAGACCTATAAGTAGATAAAAGTTTTAAGGAAAATTTTTGAGTAAAAAAGATATCAAAACCAATTCCAGCAAAAATTGTCCTCCCAGCACTCCTTGAGGGAAAATACCCATCTGCATCTGGATCATTTTCAAAATTAGATAACCCATAGCCACCAATTATAAAAGGAATAAACTTTTTGTTGGATAGGTTATATTTTAAAAAACCGTCAATTGATACATAATCTTTTGTTAGATTATTAATTTTAGCTTTTCCAATGTTGTATTGCGTACCAATTGAAAATCCACCCTTAATATGTCTTGAGACACCAATGTGTGGAAATCCAAATCCCATCTCAGATTCAATATTACTTTCATTCATTAAACCAACAGTATTAACTCCAAATCCTAAAGACCAGGGATTGTTTGGAGTTTGGGTGTATGAAAAAGTAAAAGTGAAAATTAATAAAGTATAGGAAATTAATGATTTGAATTTCATTTTAAGTGATTTTTAGTTTAGATATTATTTAAAAAACAATTATAAATTTAACATTTAAATTTAACATTTAAATTTTTAAAAAATTTTAAAGTAAGTCCTATTTAAACAACTTAATCGTTGAAATTCATTGCAGTATCAATGAGTGCTAGATGTGAATATGCTTGAGGGAAATTTCCTAGAAGACGTTTCGATTTAAAGTCAATGTCTTCACTAAAGAGTCCTAAATGATTACTGTAAGATAATAACTGGTCAAACATTAATTTTGATTTTTCTTTCTCACCAATTTTGTAAAGGCTATTGATAAACCAGAATGTACAAACGGTAAATGATGAGCTTGGGGTACCAAAATCATCAACATTTTTATATCTAAATAACAGCCCTTCGTGTGAGAGTTCTTTTTCTATAGCTTTTACAGTTTTAACATACCTAATGTCCTTTGCGTCAATAAATCCGTATGGTTCCATCAATAATACAGATGCATCCAAATGAGATGTGCCATAGGATTGGGTAAATGCTTGTTTTTCATCACTCCATGCATTATCAATAATATCATTATAAATTTCAGTCCTTAAAGATTCCCATTTCTTAGCTGATTTACCACCTTGAATTAACTCGGAGATTTTAATTGCACGGTCAACGGCAACCCAGCATAAAAGCTTTGAAAAAGTGAAATGCTGGTCCTCCTGCCTAAATTCCCAAATTCCTTTATCCGGCATTTTCCAATTATTATCAACTACCCAAACTATATTCTTAACAATAGACCAAAGTTCCTCATGTTTGTCATTCTTATCTATGTATTTTTCTATTTGATAGTGAATTGCGTCAACCAAAATGCCATATATGTCATTTTGCTTCTGTATAAATGCAGCATTACCAACTCTAACAGGACTTGAATTTTTATATCCAGATAGATGATTCAAAGTTTCTTCGGTTAACATTTTTTCTCCATTAATACCATACATAATTTGGAGTTTTTCATTTTTATCTGGAATAATATTTAAAATAAAATCAATAAACTTTTTTACAATTTTAACGTGTCCTAATTTTGTAATTACTTTTATAACCATTGAAGCATCACGAATCCAGCAAAATCTGTAATCCCAGTTTCTAACTTCCCCAATTGTCTCTGGCAGTGAAGTGGTTGCTGCAGCAAGTACGGCTCCAGTTTTTTCAAATGTTAATAATTTTAATGTCATAGCGCTCCTTAATATTTGAGAATTATAATTCTCATAACTGGGAGTTTTAAAACACCAGTTGAGCCAGTAAACCTTTGTCCTCTCAAGTTCGAAATTAACATGCCCTAAACTTGGGGGATTGATTTTTTCATTATAGGAAATTGAAAGGAAATAATCTCTATCAAGAGAAATTTCTGATGATTCTAAAATACTTTTTTTATTCAGATCAGTATATAAATATAGCGTATCATATCTTTCCTCATTTACGACACTTACAATAAAATCGTTTTTTTCGTAATTATTAGTTTTCCCAATGGAATACTCAAGTTTTGGATCGTATAAAATTTTTAATTTTGGATTCCCTTTGATAAGTTTTAAAATTCTACAAATCTCCGGGGGAGCATAATAAACGCCATTTTCCTTTTGAAATCTAGGCATGTAATCCAGCAATTCAAATGAATCTAAACCATTATCAAATTTAGTTTTTAAAATACAAGTTTTATCTAAGTATTTCTGGGTAATTTTATAACTCTTATCACATGAAATCT
Source organism: uncultured Bacteroidota bacterium (assembly GCA_902515395.1). Lineage (GTDB taxonomy): Bacteria > Bacteroidota > Bacteroidia > Flavobacteriales > Flavobacteriaceae > UBA8316. Next base: position 14,317 of record CABXUL010000005.1, read on the forward strand.
TAAATGATCCACCTATTTTTTCATCTAGAATTTTACCAAAAACTGAAGGAGAATCAAATTGTGGTAAACAACACCAATCTATTGAAGAATCCTCATTTATAAGGGCAGATGACTTACAATTTCCTATAATTCCATAATTTAGGTTATCCAATTTAGGTTGCAGCTTGTTTAAATCCATAAATTGTATTTAGTATTTTATTTAAACGGTTTATGGCTAAAAATGTTATAGTTTCTAATCGACTACCTCTTCAAATAACGAAGTTAGATAATTCTTTTGAATTTACGCCAACTAGTGGGGGATTAGCGACAGGCATGAACTCTGTTCACAAGGATCAAGAATCCCTATGGATAGGCTGGCCAGGAATCAATGATGAGCAGATTGATAATAAGTCGTGGGGGCCGTTAAAGAAATCACTAAAAAAAGAGGGCTTTTTTCCTGTATCACTAAATAATACAGAAATTGAAAATTTTTATTTTGGGCTATCAAATAAATCACTTTGGCCGCTTTTTCACTACTTTATTGAGTTTTCAGTTTTCAGCGAAGATCAGTGGATCTCGTATTATGAAGTAAATAAGAAATTTGCTGATAGTGTTCTTAAGAATATTGAAAAAGGAGACACGGTATGGATTCATGATTACCAACTCCTTCTTTGCCCAAAAATGATCAAAGACGCAAGACCTGATATTACAATAGGTTTTTTTCTGCATATTCCATTCCCTTCCTTTGAAATTTTTAGAATTTTTCCATGGAGAGAACCACTTTTAAAGGGGATGCTTGGTGCAGATCTTATAGGGTTCCACACCTATGATTATGAGCGTCATTTTTTAAGCTCCGTCAAAAGAATTTTAAAAAAAGATGTTTCATTTAATCGTGTAAGTTTAGGGAATCGTGAAGTCGTGGTCAATACCTTTCCAATGGGTATTGATTATAATAAGTTTAAAAATGCTGCTTTGACTCATAAAGACATGAAACAAGCGGAAAAATCTGATTTAAAAAAACAACTTGAACTACATAAAAAAGGTGCTGAAAAAGGTAAACTAATTCTTTCCATCGACCGCCTAGATTATACTAAAGGGGTAATCAATAGGATTAAAGCTTTTGAACTTTTCTTGACTAAGTATCCCGAATACCTTGAAAAAGTAAGATTGGTAATGCTAACCGTTCCTTCTCGCTCCAGCGTATCAGAATATCAACGGCTGAAAAAGGAAACCGACGAGATTGTTGGAAGAGTAAATGGAAAATTCGCTACAGTCAATTGGACGCCCATATGGTATTATTATCGAGCTATGGCTTTTGATGATCTTATTGATCTTTATATGACCTCAGATATTGGAATGATTACTCCCGTTCGGGATGGAATGAATTTGGTAGCCAAAGAATTTGTTGCAACTAGAATTAGTGGTGATGGTGTTCTGATTTTAAGTGAAATGGCAGGAGCATCAAAAGAGTTGTATGAGGCATTGATGGTAAATCCATTTGACTTGAACCAAATGGCCGAGTCTATTTTGACCGCTATAAATATGCCTATTGAAGAACAGAAAAAAAGGAATTTCAGCATGCAAAAGCGTCTAAGTCGATATTCAGTTGAACTTTGGGCCAATGAGTTTATGAAGTCATTGAAATCAAAACCTGCTTTGGATGACGAATACTCTGCTAAAGTAATTAATAAAGAAATTAAACAGATTCTGATTAAAAAATTTAAATCTTCGAAAAGAAGAATGATATTATTAGACTATGATGGAACTTTAGTGGACTTTCATGATGACCCAGAATTGGCTCAACCTGAAGAAAGTTTAATATCACTTATAAAAGAACTCTCTGAAATACCCAACACAGATTTGGCGATTGTGAGTGGAAGGGATCAATATTTTTTAGATCAATGGTTTGGCCACCTCTCTATAGCTATGGTAGCAGAACATGGATATTTTATGAAATTTAAAAAAGGGGGGTGGACAAGAAAAGGAGTCAACCAAAAAAAATGGCAAGATGATATAATGCCCTTATTGGAGACTTTTACCGACCGAACTCCAGGTACTTTTATCGAAGAGAAAAGAAATAGTTTGGTTTGGCATTACAGAAAAACCGATCCTGAGCTAGCAGCGGAGAGAGTTGTTGAGTTAAAAACAGTATTGAGCAGTCTTATCTCAGATGACCTTAATATTCTTGATGGAGACAAGGCGATTGAAGTTGCCTTTGGAAGATTTAATAAGGGTACAGCTGTTTCAGAAATTATAAGTGATAAAAATCTAGATTTCATTATTTGCTTTGGCGATGACGTTACTGATGAGTTCATGTTTAATGACCTTCCCCAACATGCAATCACAATTAAAGTTGGAAGAAAGAAAACTCAAGCTAAGTATTTTATCGAAAACCCTATTGTGGTCAAAGACTTTTTAGCTGGCTTAATAACTTAGTCAAATTACATAGTATTTTTTTTATTGACTCATAATTGATATTTTAATACTTTAAAAAATCAAATGATTAGTAGAAGTACTTTCATTAAACTAACAACTTTGGGCCCAATTGGAGCAATAGTATCATCTTATCAATTTTTAAATGATATAAACAATTTGCCAAAAGTCTTAATTCTAGGAGATTCCATTTCCATCGGGTATTATCCGTTCGTCAAAAAGGCCCTTTTGAAAAAAGTCAACATTCACCGACCCTTATTACCTAATGGCGGATTCGAAAACTGTGCTGGAACTTCAAAAGGTCTTAAAAATATATCTAAGTGGTTGGGAGATAATACCTGGGATTTGATTCATTTCAACTTTGGGCTTCACGATATTAAACATGTAAATCCAATAAACGGAAAAAACAGCAATAGTTTTGATGACCCACATCAAGCTTCCCCAAAACAATATAAAAATAACCTCGAAAAAATCGTTAAAACATTAAAAAAAACTAAGGCAAAATTGATTTTTGCAACTACAACACCATACCCAAATAGTAAGCTAAAACCAGCTAGAAAACCTGGTATGCACGAACTTTACAATAAAGTTGCCTTAAATGTAATGAAAAAATACAATGTCAAAATAAATGACCTTCACAGTTTTGTACTTCCTAGAATGGATGAATTACAACGTCCTTATAATGTTCACTTTTCAAAATATGGTAGTGAAGAATTGGCTAAGGTAGTTGTCAAATCAATACTTCAAAATTTATAGTGATTATTCATGTCAATAATTAAAATATTCGTAGTCCTAATTTTGCTAATATTTTCAATTTCGGCTAATGGGCAAAAAACAGATAAAAAACCAGTAATGAATTCGGTTGATTTCCCTAATTTTTTTGGACCAATTCAGTTAACAGACAAACCATATGAACATTTTTTTGCAAGTTATTATGGAATAAACTCGTTTAGTGCTAATGAGCAATACGCCACTGTATTAAGAACAACTATAAAGGATCATTTACCAAATGAAAATGAGCCTGCTACCTTAGGCATAGTTGATATTAGAAAAAAATCATTCATTCCAATTACAAAAACTCACGCATGGAATTTTCAGCAAGGATGTATGGCACACTGGTTATCAACTAATCCAGATTCTTTAATAATTTATAATGATTTAAGAAAAGGTAAATTTGTCTCGGTTATTCTAAATGTACATACTAAAAAAGAAAAAAAAGTAATTCCTTATCCAATTAGCGCGGTATCTCCGAATGGAAAAGAAGCAATAAGTATTAATTTTTCACGCCTAAGAGCCACAAGGGATTCCTATGGATATGGAGGTGATGGACAAGAATCTAAAATAAAAAAAGTATACCCAAAAGATGATGGTTTATTTTTAATTAACCTAGAAAATGGAGTAGCTAAATTGATCGTTTCTCTTTTTGATGTTGAAAAATATATGCCAAAAATTAAAGAAAACAGCATTGCATATTTTAACCACACTTTATTTAGCAGAAAAGGTTCAAAAATATTTTGGCTATCTAGAGCAAAACCTATTGGTTTAAATACAACTGCTTTTACAGTTGATCGAATTGGGACTAATTTAAAAGCATGTTTTCCCAATGGATGGGGTGGTTCTCATTTTGATTGGCTAAACGATAAGGAGCTGATGATCAGTGCAAAATATAATAAAAAAATGTACGGTCATATTATATTTGATGTTGATAAAAAAAACTACAAACGCTTAGGAAAAGGACTACTAGACTATGACGGACATGGAACTTTTTCACCTGACGAAAAATGGATGGTAACAGATACTTATCCCAAAAATGAGATGAAGGAGCAAAAAATATATCTTATGGATATGAAGACAGAGGCAGTGATCTCATTGGGACGTTTTCAAAATGATCCAGCCTATAAAAAAGACTGGCGCTGTGATCTTCATTGTCGTTGGAGCCCCTCTGGAAAAATTATTGGTTTTAATTCGACACACAACGGAACCAGACAGGTTTATATTTTTAAATTAAATCAATAAATGGATAAGCAAATTACTTTAATAACACTTATAATTTCCTCATGGATTTTTGCTCAGGACAATAGTTTTATTATCAAAGTAAATCAAGTAATCGGAAAAAATACAGAGTTTTGGAAAGCCGCTGGGTCAGATCATTTATTCTATCATAGTTTAAAGCCTGCTGGCCAGTTTTTACTTAAGAGAATGGCAGAAAAAGGATCTCACCGTTATTTAAGATCACATCATACCTTTAATAAAGATTTAAAACATGGGGTGATTAGGGGACAAAATGTCTACAGTGAAGACCAAGATGGGAAACCCATTTATGATTTTTCAAACATTAATAAAGTTTTTAAATCCTATGTAGAAAACGGAATAAAACCTATTGTAGAATATGATTACTTACCAGAATTATTAATCAATAACGTAGTTGAATCTTCAAAGGGAAATGACGAGGGTATGACAATAATAAATGCTGGACCAAATGATTGGAAAAAATGGTCAGACCTTATGAAAGCCATAACCCAAAATTTTATTGATGAATTTGGAATTGAAGAAGTCCGTAGTTGGTTTTTTGAGGTTTGGAATGAACCAGATGGGTGGCCTAATGAACAATTAGAAATTTTTTACAAAATGTATGATGTATTTGTAGATGCTGTTAAATCTGTCGACTCAGAGCTTCGCGTTGGTGGACCTGCATGTTACCATGAATATTTTTTAAAGTCATTCCTCAATCATGTAACTAATGGAATTAATTATGTAACAGGCAAAAAAGGAACACAAATTGATTTTATTTCCTATCACATATATGGACTTTCAGGAAAATGGTTAAATAAAGCCCCTCATATTGAACCTCAGGTCCAGCGTTTTACTCTTTCTGTCTTGTGGTTACAAAGATTACTAAAATTATTTCCTTCTCTCCAAGGGACAGCATTTCATATAAACGAATGGGGACTTTCTTCAAATTATTTTCGAACAGTTAAGGATTATCCTGATCTAATCTACAGGAACTCAATTAGTTCACCGCTATTTCTTTTCAAGTTAGTTAACTCGCTATATGAAATTGAAGATAATTACAAATTTCCAACTTCATTACTACTTTATTGGGGGTTCTCTTGGGAAGCCGATGAGGATGAATTTTTTGTCGGAAAAAGAGAGCTACTTACCGCAGGAAATGTTCCAAAACCTATTCAAACAGGTTTCGAAATGATGGCTCTCTTAAAAGAAAATCGTATTAAGGTCATAAAAGCGAAAAAAGACAGTAGATTTGGACTGATCGCTACGAAATCTGAAAAAGAAATTGTTCTACTGACTTATAATTATGAGGAATCAGAATCAGAGAAAATAACAGGAAATGATGAAATCAAGATAGAACTAAATGGATTAAAAAAAAGTACCTCTTATCAAATTAAAACAATAATATTGGACAAAGAAAACAATAATACTTTCCAAAAATGGATAGAGGTGGGAAGTCCAAAAAATTCAAAATCAACTAATCTATCTCAAATAAAAAAAGCTGGAAACCTATCCTACAATAAAATTATAAATTTTAAAACTGATGATGAAGGAAAAATAAGTTTTGATCTACCTCTAATGAAAAGATCTGCTATGCTTATGATTATTAAAATGAACCAAATTCCGTGAGATACTGTTTAATATTTATTTTTTTGTTTACTCAAGCCCAAGAGCAATCTAATTTAATGATTGACAGCTTTCAAACTTTCAAAAGTTATACGTCAACAAAATATGATCAAGTCTTAAGACCTCAATTTCACTTTAGTTCGAAAAAAAATTGGATAAACGACCCCAATGGCCTTGTTTATTATAAAGGAGAATATCATTTGTTTTTTCAACACAATCCAAAAAGTATTAATTGGGGAAATATGACTTGGGGTCATGCAATAAGTAAGGACATGATAAAGTGGACACAATTACCTCATGCAATTTTGCCATATGGAAATGGTACTATTTTTTCAGGGACTGCTGTTGTTGATAATATAAACAGCTTGGGGAAAAATACCGAAAAAGAAAAGGCTATTGTAGCCTATTTTACGCACGCTCAAAAAAATGAAGATCCTTTTTATCAATCAGGAGCCTATAGTATTGATCGTGGTCGGAGTTTTAATTTAATTGATCAGGGTAAACCGCTAGTTCCAAACCAGGGATTTTCAGACAGAAAAGGTAGAAGAACGGAGAGAGATCCAAAAGTTTTTTGGCACGAACCTTCTAAAAAGTGGGTTATGGTTTTATGGTTAAGGAAAGCAGATAGAAAAAATAAAAAAGATTTAGGTAAAGTTCGTTTCTTCTACTCAAATGATCTTAAAAATTGGAAATTTTTAAGTGATTTTGACAGAAGTTGGGTTTATGAATGCATGGATTTGGTTGAACTCTCTGTGGATGGAAACTCTCAAAATAGGAAATGGCTTATATACGATGCTAGTTTTGATTATGAAGTAGGGGTTTTTGATGGTGAATCGATGATTACTAATAATTCAAAATACCTTGGAGACCTAGGAAAAAATTACTACGCAGCTCAAACTTTTAATAATAGCCCTGATGGAAGAACTGTAATTATTGGATGGATGCGAACAGGTAAAAAAAGTGTATTTGTCGATAATAATATGCCATTTAATCAACAAATGTCATTCCCATGTACAATGGAATTAAAAACAACACCTAATGGAATTCGGTTATTTAGATGGCCGATTAAGGAAATTGAAAGTTTATACCAAAGCACTAAATTATACAGGAAAAATAAGCTCTATAACATTAACAAAAAACTTGCTAAGAATAGATACGTGCTCATTGACCTTTATGGATCTTTTAATCCAAAAAAAGTAAATAATTTTGAAATTAATATTAGGGGGCAAATTTTATCATATCAAAAAGGAAAATTCTATTTTGAAAATACTGAGTTACCCTCTCTTAATAGAAGTTTCAAAAGCTTTAGAGTTTTACTAGATCGTACTTCTATTGAAATTTTTATTGACGAGGGCTATAGTGTTTCAACAAATTATGCTATTTCAGATGACTCCAACAAAACCATCAAATTAATCGGTAATCGAAAGGTAATATTTAACTTGTTCAAAGTAAGCTCCCTAAACTCTATTTGGCAGTAACTTCAACATATAGGGGGAAATAATTTCCCTTTTGAAACATATAAAAAGGTGTAAAATCATTGAAACCCTTTGGAAGATAAACAGATTTCATTTCTATCACATCAAGATTATCTTTAGAATTAAATTTTTGCTGTATGCTATGACCTATTTCTAAATACATATTACCATAAGCTGGCAGTGGTTTTAAAAACTTAAATTTTAGATCATATAAGCCTTCTTTAATAATATCTACTTTCCAAAAGGAATAAACCTGCTCCTGGTTCCATACAGCTCTTTGACCTCCAGCATCATTTCTATTTAGATAAACTGGATTTTCAAAATCACTTCCTAACATAATTCTTGGAGGATTTTTTAAGTTTTCTGAATTAACTAGTTCCAAAAAGGTTTGTTGCATTTCCTTCTTGAGAGAAAGAGCAATAGATTTTTTTTGAGTTACAAGATTATTTTTTTCAAACGGGTCATTATAGGTATCATATAATTCAAAATTTTCAATTGGAGAGTTGTAATCAGTCTTCCCAATCAACTTAAATTTACCTCGCTGCAAAGCAATATTGTTAAATAGTTCAGGATATTTTCTAGTCCAATATGAAAAAAAACTTCTCTCTGGGAGTTTCTCACTGTTGATGGAAGGTAAAAAACTTCTTCCATCTATTTTTCTATCTCGAGGTATTTCAACATTACATAACTTAGAAAGGGTAGGTAATAGGTCAATATGGGCGGTAATTTGATTGACTTCTTGGTTACCACTAAACATAGCGGGAAATCTCAAAAAAAATGGCACCCTTATTCCACCATTGTAAACACTACTCTTTCTCCCTTTCATCCCAGCTACATACCTTGCATGCTGGGGTCCATTGTCAGTCATAAAAATTACTATAGTGTTGTCCTTTATGCCCAATTCATCAACCTTATTAAAAAGTTTTTTTAGATTATCGTCAATGTTGGTAACCATCGCATATACCTTACGTGTGTTATCTTTTGTTTTTTCGCTAATTTTTTCATTAGGAATTAATTCTGGGTCAATACCATCAGTTGGATCTATGGTCCTATAAGCCTGATAGTAATCATCAGGAACCTGAAGCGGGTTGTGAGGTGCATTAAAAGAAAGGTAACAGAAAAAGGGATTGTTTTTATTTTTCTCAATAAATTCAATTGCGTTTTCTGTAAAGATATCTGAACAATAACCCTTATAAGGTTTTTGCTCATTATTATGCCATAAAATTGGATCGAAATAACTTGTATCTTTTTTGAAATAATTTGTAAAATCACCAACCTGTCCCATACCACCTGCAAGATGAATTAATGACTCGTCAAATCCCTGGTCCGAAGGTCTGGAAGGATAATTGTCTCCCAAATGCCATTTACCAAAGATTCCAGTCGTAAAATTCGCTTGTTTTAGCATTTCGGCTAAAGTAATCTCAGAGGTTGCCATTATTGCTCCACCATTATATGTGTCTCTAACCCCAGTTCTTAAAGAATACCTTCCAGTCATCAAACTAGATCTTGTAGGAGCACAAACAGGAGAAACATAAAAATTATTAAATCTAACACTCTCAGCAGCAAAATTATCCAAAGCTGGTGTTATTATGTTTGGATTTCCGTTAAAATTTAAATCACCATAACCTTGATCATCAGTGATAATAAGAATTACATTAGGTGGAGTCTTATCTGTTTTACATCCAATTAAGAAAAAAAGAGTCAGAAATGTAAGTAAGTGGATTTTTTTCATTTATAGTTTAATTGTTTTACTACTACCTAAAAAATTCCCTGAAGGTAGGTCAATAATTAACTGACTAAACTGATAATCCTCAAACCAATTCGAACGAAAACCATTAGATAAAGCCTCAATTTTGTAGTTTACGGTAAAATTCATCTGCAAAAGTTCACGGTTAGGGTCAGAAACAGAGATTTCACTTATTTTATCTCCGGTAAGCTTTAACATGACTATGCCAGGTGTACTAGATTTTAAAATCAATTCATCAGATATTTGCAGCTCACCTCCTTTATAAAAAACAATCTGAACAATATCTAAATGATTATTTTTCACTGCCTGAAGGTATGGAGTATTGGAAAGTATTTCAATATTTTTAAGCGTTGTAGTTATATTTATTTTTTCTGGACTTACGTTCGGTTTTACAATATACTGGTAGGATGCGTTGCTTGGAGACAATCCATGGTTTATCCAAGACTTAAAAACTCCCAATTCAACTTTATCTTTTGAGGAATCACCTTGATTATTTATTCTCCACCAAGAGCCAGAGGCAAAATTATTTTTCACTGAAACAGTTTGAGGTTTAGGAAATAAGTAAGCCACATTATCGTGATAAATCCAATCTAAATTTTTATACTCCCGTTCTCTACTTTCTAGGATCTTATTTTTTCCATTTGATGAAATTAGCACTTCGCCGTTTAATAAGGTCTGGTTTAAAGTAGTATTAACCTCATTATTCATCTTGGTAGAAATTCCAGCGCCTAGACAAATATATTCGTTATCGAAGAAAAACCATGATTTTCTTGCAACCAATGGGTCATGGGAACTCTGAAAATCATATCCTACAGCACCATAAGATCCATCCGTAACTGCTCCAACATAATCCTTTAGACCAATTTTTTTTAGATCATTTTTTTTTGTGGCTATGTGTAAGGAATCTTTTTGAACAATTGTAGCACCAGGTATTCTCATATAATCATAAACAGGTGAAATATCGTAATACTCATTCCCCCTAGTATAAACGTAATTTGTCCCATCACCTCTGTGATGATTTAAAAAGCCCTCACTATTATATGGCGATTCCATATTCATGTTTCTGGTTGAATACATTCTTACAGAAGTATAAAAATCTGGCCTTTGAAAAGCAAAATGCTCAGTGCTCCAATAAAATGTTGCGTGTGATATAGAAGTTTTATCCATTTTCTCGGCTCGAAGATTAAATATTTCATTTAATTCTTTTTTTCTGTAATCAGATATCTCAATCAATTTTTTTGAATCACTTCCATTAAACGGATTTAGTGATCCTTTTCTTGAAATACTTCTATTTTTGGCTCCAAAATCAGGATATTTTCCAAAAACAGAGGTTTTTGCTATTCCATCCAGAAAATAATCTATCAACATTTTAATTTTATCATTAGAAAAGGAAAATTTGGTTCCGCGATTAAGATGAGCCCACTCAATAAATGCTTTAGCATAACCATATCCGTATGATAGGGTATTATTTACTCCATCTGTTCTATGATGAAAACTATTTCCATATTGTAGTCCCCTACCATTTGCATTTTTAAAACTTCCCAAACCACCAGAATTTGAATTTGTAAATGTATACCCAAAATCCTTTCCAATCCAACTGATGAATTTTATCTCTGATTCTATAATTTTCATTATGTGATTGAACTGATCAATATCGTTTAAAAAAAGTTGATTTTTGGCAGCAATAGAACAAACTTTAATTCTGTCTCCACCAGGTCTTGAACCACCACTAGAGATATTAGCTCTGCTTATTATTTTTTGAGATATTGATATTAAATGATTTGGTAATTCATCACCTATTATCAGCATTAAATGAACAAGATCATTAGGTGTGCCAATTTGATTATTCCACCAATTCTCTCCAATAAAATCATTATCACACCAGAATTTTAATGCACTAATAATAGTTCTTTTTACTTTCGGATTCTTAAAATATTTTGAATTCACATTTTTATAACTACTAGCTAGAATTACCAAATTACGAGTATGAATTCTGTTGTCAAAATTTTCGCGTGATACATCATCATACTCAATAGAAGGCCACTTTTCTCCATCAAATTCATTTAATACTTTATCTAATTCTTCGTCGGTAGTGAAAGTATAAGGGAAAGAAAGATTAGAGTCATTTGAAATTAAAACTTGGTAGATTCTGTCTTTAATAAGCTTAATATCGCTTTCTTGAGATAAACATATGGTTAAGTTTAAACTAAAAAAAATCATAAAAAGGTGTTTAAAAAAGCTTCTTAGCATGATATGTTAATTTTAATTATTATTGTTTTAAACAATATAATAATAAATATTTAACCATCTAGAAGAAATCAATTCAGCAGCTTATTGACCAATGGGGATTTGAACCCGACCTTTATGACATTGTTTTTCTATATAATACAAAATTAAATTAAGACACGTTGGGTTATAAAATAAAACCCACAACTCTTTGTGGGTTTTACGTCTGTGAGGGAGAGAGGATTCGAACCCCCAACCAACAGAGCCGAAATCTGTTATTCTATCCAGTTGAACTACTCCCCCGTTTGAAATCAAAATTAGAAAAAAGAGTGATTATTAATTCTAATAATCATAAAATAATATCGAAAATTATTAAAATTAATGTTCCTTTGAAGGATAAAATTATTAGAGAACAAATCAAAAAATGAAGAATTATAATTTGAAATACAGAAGCTTACTGTGTGTAATTGTTTTTTCCCTAAGTTGTTGTAAAAAAGAAGGAGCAGCTCAAGTTATGGAAAATGAAATTGAGGATACAACGGTAGATTTCAAACCTGCAAATCCCCCCATTATCCAAACTCCTTCACCAGTGATTCATCTTGCAGACAATCTTGATGAACAAGATCAACTAGGATATTGTATTGATACGCGAGGTAGAGGTTTCAATGAAGAATTGCATGCACATTCTTGTAAGGCAAGGGGGGGGGATGTTCAGTTTTCTTATAACAAAGAAACCCTTCAGATTTGTTCGGTTGAGTTTATCGGTTACTGTATAGAAATGCTTGGAGGAGCTTCAAAAGGCATGAGTTTAGGACTTGGAGAAAGCAATACGAGTTCATCCGATCAGAAATTTATCTATAACGAAGATAGTGGAGAATTTGTGCCAGAAGAAAACCTTACACTTTGCCTTGCTGTAGGTGAAACTAGTCGTGCTGCAGGTGTCTATATGGCCCGTTCTCTGACCTTGGAACTTTCTTCCGAAACGGATGTTAAATTAAAGCAATGGGTAATTCTTGAATGATTACGCAAAGGATTTATTTTAAGAAGAAAGTTTCCTTTTTACAACCTCAGAAATAGTTTTTCCATCCGCTTTACCAGCCATTTCCTTAGTTGCCATTCCCATTACTTTTCCCATATCTTTCATCCCCTCTGCACTTATTTTTAATATAATGCTAGACACTATTTCTTCTATTTCATGAAGTGACAATTGTTCTGGTAAAAATTTAGCTATTACCATAGCTTGTTCCTCCTCTGGTGCAGCAAGATCATCTCGGTTTTGGTCCTTATAAATCGCAGCACTATCTTTTCGCTGTTTTATAAGTCTTTGAAGCAATTTAATCTTGTCATCTTCAGTTAACACATCTCCAGCACCTGATGAGGTTTGAGCTAATAGGACTGCTGATTTAATAGCCCTTAATGCTTCTAGTTTAAGTTTATCCTTAGCTTTCATGGCAGCTTTTAATTCATCATTAAGGTTTTTCAATAAAGACATATCATACTTAAATTAATCTACATTATCGTGTAAAAATGAATTATTGGTCCTTAACTGAATATCATCATTTTTATCTTTATCCAATGAAATTCTAGATTCATCTGAATCTGATGAGGAATGTTGCTCTAAATCCAAGCCCATTCGCTTGTATGCGGGCTGTTTTTCAAATTCATCAATCTTACTCAAACTATGCTTAAAGGAGTGATTGAATTTTTTTAGATGCTCTTTTCTGTTCTCATTTTCAGAGGTCACACTCTCTTGAATACTCTTATTAAATGGAGATTCAGATTTTAGATTTTCATTCTCGATGGATAAATCCAATAATTCAGATTTTTTAGATTTTTTATCAATTTCAAACTTAAAATCCATTGCCTCATTAATGGCTTTATCCTCAACTGGATTTTCTATATCATCTAATTTGTTAATAACCTTTACGTCATCAATTTCATTCTGATTTTTGGTGGTTAATGCAAAATCGAAAGTGAATTGATTTTCAGAATCTTCATCAGCAGAAATAACAACCTCATCCACTATTTCCATATCAAGTATATCATTGCTAAGGTTATTTATAATAAAATCATGATCCGTAACTTCCGAAACTTCCTCAAATTCTAATAGTTGGTCTTCAGTGGAATTGAATTCCAAAATTTCATAAACTACTTCCAAGTTATTGATTTCATCTGATGAAAGAGATTCACTCTCTTTTTCAATATCAAGTTCATCAATATTAATTCGTTCTGAAATCACAGGAATATCAAAAATTTCTTGAGGTATAGGCTTCATTGAAATTCCATCAGAATCAAAGTCATTTTTCTTCTCTTCATGATATGTTACAGAATTATCTTCCTCTAGATCAACTTTAGTTTTAATCGATTTATCATGATCCACATCAATAGGGGAATCAAATCCTTTGATTTCACTTGTTTCTCCCATCAAGAACTGTTCAATTGGTTGATCATCTTCAAGGGTATGAATTATTTTCTTTGCTTCAGTATTTACAATCTGATTTTGCTGATCCGAACCGAACCCAGTAGCTATAATAGTAACTGCAATAGAGCTTCCTATATTTTCATCTTCTCCAACTCCCATAATTATATTAGCGTTGTTTCCTGCTTCCTCTTGGATATAATCATTAATACTACCTATTTCATCAATTGTAATCTCTTCTGAGCCCGAAACAATTAATAAAAGTACATTTTTACATCCACTGATTTTATTGTCATTAAGTAATGGGGAATCTAGTGCATTTATGATTGCCTCTTGGGCGCGGTTTTCTCCACTTGCAGATCCAGAACCCATTATGGCAGTTCCACTATCTTTAAGCACCGTTTTAGCATCTTTTAGATCAATATTTTGTCGGTAATGATGTGTTATGACCTCTGCAATTCCTCTTGCCGCTGTCGATAATACCTCATCAGCTTTTGAAAAACCAGCTTTGAAACCTAAATTACCGTATACCTCTCTTAATTTGTTATTATTTATTACTATTAGTGCATCTACATTTTTCTTAATATTTTGTAACCCAATTTCTGCTTGGTCAATTCTTAATTTTCCTTCAAATTGAAATGGCATGGTCACTATTCCTACGGTTAGAATATCCATCTCTTTTGCCATTTTTGCAATAATTGGTGCAGCTCCAGTACCAGTTCCCCCACCCATCCCGGCAGTGATAAAGACCATTTTAGTCTGGGTCGACAGAAGGTTTTTAATTTCCTCAAAACTTTCTTTAGCAGCCATTGCCCCTACCTCTGGGTTAGCACCTGCCCCAAGACCCTCAGTTAAAGTTGCACCCAACTGGATTTTAATTGGGACAGGGCTATCATTCAATGCTTGTGCATCAGTATTTGAAATTACAAAGTCAACCCCATTAATTCCCTTTTTGAACATGTGATTAATTGCATTACTTCCGCCTCCACCAACACCGATAACCTTGATGACATTGCTTTTGTTTTTTGGTAAATCAAAACTAAAATCATTATTCATTTCTGAATCCATTGAGAAAAATTTTATGCGTTATCTAAGAATTCTTTAAACTTTTCGACCCATCGATCTAAAATGGTTTTTCTTCTATCAACCATTGGATTAATATCCTCTGACTTATTATTTTGTTCACTATCAGTTTCTCCTGGAATATCTTCCAAATGATCTTCATCTTGACTGACAATTTCTTTATGATGATCAAGTGCGTTCATTAGTAATCCAACTGCCGTGGCAAGAATCGGACTAGTCTCAGCATTTCCGGTGTCCCCCGCCAAATGTTCACTAGGGTATCCAATCCGAGTATCCATCCCTGTAATATACTCAACTAGTTGCTTCAAATGCTTTAATTGACTTCCACCACCAGTAATAACTACCCCACCAATAAGTTTCTTTTTTTGATCATCGTGGCCATAATTTTTAATTTCTAGAAAAACCTGTTCAATTATTTCGACAACTCTTGCATTAATGATTTTGGATAGTGTCTTCAGAGAAATTTCCTTAGGTTCTCTTCCTCTTAATCCAGGAATAGAAACAATCTCAGAATCTCTATTTTCACCAGGCCATGAGGACCCAAATTTAATTTTTAATAATTCAGCCTGTTTCTCAATTATTGAACAGCCCTCTTTAATATCCTCTGTAATTACATTTCCTCCGAAAGGAATTACCGCTGTATGCCTAATTATACCGTCTTTAAAAATAGCCAAGTCTGTAGTTCCACCACCAATATCAATCAATGCTACTCCGGCCTCTTTTTCTTCTTGACTTAATACAGCCTCAGATGAAGCCAGAGGTTCTAAAGTAATATTGCCCATCTTAAGACCTGCACTTTTTACACACCTTCCAATATTTTTAATAGATGACACCTGACCGACTACAACATGAAAATTGGCCTCTAACCTTCCTCCATACATTCCTATAGGCTCTTTGATCTCAGCTTGACCATCTACTTTATATTCTTGAGGTAAAACGTGGATAATTTCCTCTCCAGGAAGCATCACCAACTTATAAACCTGTTGAACCAGACGTTCTACATCGTCAATTGAAATGACTTCCTGTGGATTAGGTCTGGTAATGTAATCACTATGCTGTAGGCTTCTAATATGCTGTCCTGCAATCCCAACGACCACCTCATCTATAACTTCGCCTGAAAGCGTTTTGGCTTCCTCAATAGCTTGGTTAATAGATTGAATTGTTTGTGTGATATTGTTAACTACGCCTCTATGTACTCCTAAACTTTTTGACTTACCTACACCGAGTATTTCAACTTTATTAAATTCATTTTTAGCTCCAACCATTGCAACGATCTTTGTCGTTCCAATATCTAAACCAACAGAAATATTTGAATTCTTCATATGTTTATTTTAAGATCCAACTATTTGATTTTTATATTTTAAACTAATTAGTTTATATTTTTTTTCTAATTCATTATTATCTTGATAAGCACAGAAAACTTTAAGCTTTAAAAGCTTATCTGAAACCTTTGACATGCTTCCAATTTCAACTTCAAAATCATAGGATCTAAGTCCCACAAAAAAGGAATTAGATTTATGATAAATTGTTTTTAATTCACTTTTCAAAAAAGGGTCTTCATTAAAAAAATTTACCAGTGCTAAAAGGTTATTTTTGTTAAAACTATTAAGTTCACCAATGAAAACTGGAACCAACGGGGAATAGGACTCAGATATTGGGAATTCGCTTCCAAAATTATCCAAATAATAAGTATTATCTCCTTGAATCATGACAAGTGGCTTTTTCTCTAAAATATTTATTCCTAAAGTTCCTTCTGGAAAACAAAAAACCTCAGCATTTGAAATATAAGGTGTATTCTCAAGCAAAGCTTCAAGCTTAATCAAATCTAAACTATCTTTAGTCTCACATGAAAGCTCACCAATATTTTGTATTAACAATTTATTAACGGTTGAAAGGGATAAGAACTTGGGTCCATCACTTTTAAAATTAATACTGATATGTCCAATTTCTCGTAGTTTATTTTGTTGATGAGCAAATGCCGATAACAATATTAATCCTATTAATGTCAATCCAAAAAAGATATTGTTTTTAAGTTTCATTATGAATATTCTTTTTGAGGTTTTCTACACAATTCCCTATGTCACCCGCTCCTAAAATTACAATAAGGTCCGCTTTAGGGTCCTCAACTGTTGAAGTGAAATTATTTCTAGTTATAATTTGCTTATTGGGATTGTTAATTAAATCCAATAACGCATGAGATGTTACTCCAGGAATTGGATCCTCTCTTGCTGGATATATATCCATTAATGCAATCTGATCAAATCGGCTTAAGATTTTAGCAAATTCTTCCATAAAATCTCTAGTTCTAGAATAAAGGTGGGGCTGAAAAATAACCTTGTTTATTTTTTCCTTAAAGAAAGACTGAGTTGTATTTAATACTGCCTTTATCTCCTTTGGGTGGTGAGCATAATCGTCAATTATTGTCTTTCCGTTGTATTTGAAGATGTCCATTCTACGGGTCACGCCCTCGAAGTGTGCTAGGCTTGGTAGTGCCTTTTCAACATCTAAGCCTGCAACGTGCATTAGAGATGCTGCACCAATTGCATTAGAAAGGTTGTGCTTTCCTATCAGATTTAGATAAACATCCTTAAATTTCTTATCTGGAGTATTAAAATCAAAATAATAGCCTCCCTGATTAACTCTAATATTAGATCCATAATAAGTTGCTTTTTTCTCAACTGCATAAGTTAATCCTTCAATATCTAGTTCACTGGCTAAAATAAGTTTTTGAGAAATTTTTTTTGAAAAATCATTGAATGCTTTCTTCATTTCAGAGTGATCACCATAAATATCTAGATGGTCTGGATCAATTGATGTAATACACCCATAATCTGGGAATAATTGTAAAAATGATCGATCATATTCATCCGCTTCTACAATAGCATATTTATTTCCCCTATTTATTAGATTGCTATTGTCTGAATTTAAAACTCCACCAAGGAAAGCAGTATACTCCAAATTAGCATATTTAAATAAATGGGATAAAAAAGAGGCCGTGGTAGTCTTACCATGAGTCCCTGCAATAGCAAAGACTATTGAATCTTTTGTTATTTCTCCAAGTAAAACTGCTCTTTTCTTAATCGAAAAACCTTTATCAATAAAATAGTTGTACTGAGCATGATCTTTTGGAATAGCGGGGGTGTAGATCACCTGAGTGTTTTCTTTATTAAAATCTGAAGGAATTAGCTCGACTTCATCATCAAATAGAATTGAAATTCCAGATTGAACTAATTTTGAAGTATTATTACTAGGTGTTTTGTCATAACCCATTACATTAAAACCTTTATCAAACAAATATTTTGCTAGAGATGACATACCGATTCCACCTATACCCAAAAAATAATATTTTATCCCCTTTTGATCCATTTACATCAATTCTTCAATATGATTTACAATTTCCTTTGCAGCATCAGGTTTTGCAAATCGCTTTAAATTTTCAATGAATTCCTTTTGTTTCTCTTCATCTAATAATGTCTTGAAAGATCCCTCAAACTGAGTATTTAAATTTTTCTCAGTTACAACTAGGGCTGCATTTCGATTTGCAAATGCCATAGCATTATGGAATTGGTGATTTTCAGCTACATTTGGTGAAGGAATTAATATCACTGGTTTACCAACACAGCTTAGCTCAGATAGGGTCGCTGCCCCAGCTCTTGAAATAATGAAATCTGCGGAAGCATAAAGTTGATCCATTTCATTTATAAAAGCTAAAATTTTAACCTCATCACATGATAATCCTTTATACTTTTCATAGTATAAGGAGCCACATTGCCAGATAATTTGAATATCAAGGGAACGAAACCAATCTAATTTTTCAGCAATCAGGTTATTGATTCTTTTAGCACCAAGACTTCCACCTAAAACAACTAGAGTTTGTCTATTAGGTTTTAGTTCAAAGTGTTTTTTAGCCTTTAAGGCATCTACGCAACATATTTCTATTGATTTCCTGATAGGGTTACCCGTAAATACTATTTTTTCTCTTGGAAAGTACCGATCTAGGCCTTCATATGCAACAGCTATTTTGTCTACATTTCTGGACAGTATTTTATTAGTTATTCCAGGGTAAGAATTTTGCTCTTGAATCAAAGAGGGTATCTTTAATAAATTGGCAACAAAAATCAGTGGACCGCTAGCAAACCCTCCAGTACCGACAACAATAATCGGTTTATTTATCATTAATATAAATAATGATTTGATTAGACTAAAAAATAATTTTATTGGAAACATAAGGTTTTTCAGGGAGAAATTTCTTTGAAATCCATCAATCCAAAGACCAATAATATTATACCCAGCAGCTGGCACTTTTGTCATCTCAACTCTTCCTAGTGATCCTACAAATAAAATTTCCACATCTTTAAAACGAACTTTAAGCTCCTCAGCTATTGCTAAAGCAGGAAATAAATGACCTCCTGTTCCTCCCCCCGATATAATTATTTTAGATGTTTTCACTCAATATTGCAATTGGGTTATGGTTATCATCATTTTCGAATTCGGATTTTTCTTTGTTTAGTGTTGCGCTAACACTTAAAATAATTCCAAAAGTAATACAGGTCATCCAAGCCGCAGTACCCCCGCTACTAATTAAAGGTAAAGTTTGCCCCGTTACTGGCAGAACCTGTAAAGCGACCCCCATGTTTACAAATGCTTGAAAAATTATGGGAAGTCCCAAGCCTAAAACCAATAATTTCCCAAATACTGTATTGGCCTTATTTGCAATCACCACTATTCTAAACATTACTATCAAGTACAATAAAATCAAAAACGTTCCGCCGATAAGTCCAAATTCTTCTACTATAATTGCATAGATAAAATCAGAAGAACTCTGTGGTAAAAAGTTTTTCATTACACTTTTTCCAGCCCCTACTCCCAACAAACCCCCAGTTGATATTGCAATTTTAGCCCTTTCTATTTGATAATTACCATCACTTTCTTCAGAGATACTAAAGTTAACTATTCGATTTATCCAAGTATCTAATCTGTTTGGCAACATGTCAGGATAGGCTTTTACTGTTAGAACAAAAATTACTGAAAGTACCAAACCAACCCCAAATATTCCGAAAAGATATTTAATTGGATAACCTCCTAAAAAAACCAAAATCAATATCATCAAAAACAGTAAAGCTGCTGTGGAAAGGTTAGCAGGAAGAATAAGGAATATTACTGTAAAAACTGGAAGCCAAAGCGGTATAATTGAACTTTTAAATTTAAATATTCTAGTACTTCCTTTTGAAATTAAATGAGCTACATAAGTTAATAAAACAACTGAGGCAAGATTTGAAGTTTGGAAACTCAAACCAACAAAAGGAATTTCGATCCATCGATTTGCATTAGCACCATCTATCAAATTTCCTTGACTAGCAGTATATATTAGTAGAAAAATAGTCAACGGAAGAGCGAGAATTGAAATACCTTTAAAATAGTGATAAGGAACTCTGTGAATTGTAATCATTAATGCAAAACCAAATATAATAACTATAAAATGCTTCAAAAGATGACCCCAGGGTGTACCTTGACCCACTACATATGCCAAATTAGAACTTGTACTAAATATTGGAAGAAAAGAGAATATTGAAAGTAAGGCGAGGGCTACCCACAATACCCGATCGCCTGAAATTATATTTTTCACACTTGCCTCCATTTTATAATTCTCTGACAGCTTGTTTGAACTGCATTCCCCGGTCCTCATAGTTTTCAAATAGATCAAAACTTGCACAGGCAGGTGAGAGTAATACATTTTCATTTTTATCGGCTATCTTGTGAGCGATCATAACAGCCTGTTTCATTGATTGCGTCTCTAATATTATGTCTATAAAAGGATTAAAAGAATCAATTATTTTTTGATTATCAATTCCTAAACAAACAATAGCTTTTACTTTTTCTCTAACCAAAGGATAAAGCGCCTCATAATCATTCCCTTTATCGACACCTCCGACAATCCAAACTGTGGGTGATTTCATACTTTCAAGAGCAAAATAAACCGAATTGATATTTGTTGCTTTTGAGTCATTTATAAAATTAATTTTTTCAATCTTTAGAACCTGTTCTAATCGGTGAGGAGCACCCTTAAAATTCAAAAGACTTTCCCGGATAGTCTTTTTGCTGACTTCCAGTAAATTTGCTACCGTACTAGCAGCCATAGCGTTTAAAAGGTTGTGTCGTCCTTTTAAGGTAAAATCTAATGTATCGATCATTATTTTTTCTTTTTTTGTTTTTATGACGATTTGGTCATCCTCTAAGTATGTTGTATTTGTATCAAAAGAATTGTATCCAAAACCGTAAATCGTGGCTTGGGTATCAATTTGCTTAATTGCTTTATTCAATTCTGGATCATCAGCATTGAATAACAAGAAGTCCCTTTGAGTTTGGTTTTGATTGATCCGTAATTTTGATTTTAAATATTTACTAAAATCATTATCATAACGGTCAAGATGATCTGGAGTTATATTCGTAATTACCCCAATTTTAGGGGCAAAATTAATTATATCATCTAATTGAAAACTGCTAATCTCTAAAACGTAATACTCATGATCATTTTCAGCAACATCTTTAGCAAAACTATTACCTATGTTTCCTACTAGTCCAACGTCAAAACCAGCCGTTTTAAGTATATGATGTGTAAGCATAGCAGTGGTAGTTTTTCCATTACTGCCAGTAATTCCGATTAAGACAGCATCGGTGTATTTTGATGCAAATTCAATTTCTGATACTAAAGGGATTCGTAAGGATTTGAGTTCTTCTATCAAGGGAATTTTAGATGATATTCCTGGGCTTTTCATCACATATTTTGCTCCCTGCATTTTAGAAAGTGTATGAGTGTTTTCTTCCCAATCAATTCCCAATTTATTAAAATGTTCTTTGGTTCCTTCCGCAATGGGTGACTTGTCCGAAACAAAAACATCATACCCATGCTTTTTGGCTAAAATTGCTGTGCCATTTCCACTTACTCCAGCTCCCAAAATGACAATTTTATCTGCCATTATCTAATTTTTAAGGTTACAATAGAAAGAACCGCTAGTATGATTCCTATTATCCAAAAACGAGCAACTATTTTGCTTTCGTGATAACCCATTTTTTGAAAATGATGATGGAGAGGAGACATTCTGAATATTCTTCTTCCAACTCCAGTCTTTTTTTTGGAGTATTTAAAATAACCTACTTGAAGAATTACTGATACATTTTCCACTAAGAAGACTCCACAAAGCAATGGAATCAATAATTCTTTTCTAACAATCAAGGCGATAACTGCAATTATCGCCCCAATTGTCAGACTACCAGTATCTCCCATAAAAACTGTAGCTGGATAGGCATTGAACCATAAAAAACCAATCAGCGCTCCAGAAAAGGCCGCTACAAAAATTACCACCTCACCTACATTAGGTATATACATGATATTTAAATAATCAGAAAAAATCGAATTTCCCGAGACCCATGCAAAAATACCCAGTGCCAGTACTATAATGGCAGATGAGCCAGCGGCCAAACCATCTATACCGTCTGTTAGGTTTGCCCCATTTGAAACTGCTGTTAGAATAAAAATG
Source organism: uncultured Bacteroidota bacterium (assembly GCA_902515395.1). Taxonomy (GTDB): domain Bacteria; phylum Bacteroidota; class Bacteroidia; order Flavobacteriales; family Flavobacteriaceae; genus UBA8316. The sequence goes on from CABXUL010000005.1 coordinate 36,853, forward strand.
ACAATTGGAATAAACACTGCCCAAGTGTAGCGTTTCATTGCAGGTGAGATCCAAGTAACTAAATCTGAATAATCAAAAGCATTATCTTTAATTAAAGGAATAGTTGTTAATGTAGATTTTTTTTCATGATTAAAAACTTCCTCTATTTTAGTATTTCTATCACTTTCAAAGGTTCTGATTTCCTCTTTAACAGTTACTTCAGGATGAAAATATAAAACTGAACCTATAATTGCACCTAAAAAAATTTGTCCAAATAATTTAAACTTTCCCTTTAAACCATCTTTATGTCTTTTGAATATTTTAATATAATCGTCTACCAATCCAATTGCTCCCATACTAAGGGTGGAAATAATTAATAAAATGATATAAATATTTTCCAATTTAGCCAATAGAAATACTGGAATAAGGGTACCCAAAATAATAATCACCCCACCCATTGTGGGGGTACCTGCTTTTTCTTTTTCCCCCATTAAACCAAGATCTCTAACTGATTCTCGTATTTGTTTAGCTTTTAAAAATTGAATGATGATTCTTCCATAAATCAAAGAAAAAAGCAACGATATGATAATTGCTAATGACGCCCTAAATGATATGAATTGAAAAAGAGTTGCTCCTGGAAACTGAAATTTTTGCTCAATAAACTCAAATAGATAGTACAACATAATTTAAAGGATTTTGGAAAATATTTCTTTAGCAATTTTATAGTCATCAAAAGGGTACCTTTCTCCTCTTATTTCTTGATATTTTTCATGTCCTTTTCCTGCGATCAAAATAATATCTCCTGGTTTAGACATCTGACAGGCCAACTTAATTGCCTCCCTTCGTTGCGGGATTCTAATTGTTTTTTTAAAATCAATTGGCTTAACACCTGCATTAATTTCTTCTATTATTTGGTCGGGATCTTCATATCTTGGATTATCAGATGTGAAGATTACTTTGGAGCTTAAACTTGCAGCAGTGAAACCCATTAATGGTCTTTTTTCTTGATCTCTATTCCCTCCACAACCAATAATAGTATATAAACTCTCGTTTTGAGTTCTAATCTTATTTATAGTGTTCAATACATTTTTTAATGCATCAGGAGTATGTGCATAATCAACAACTAACATAATACCGTTATTTGTTTGATATGTTTGGAACCTCCCGGGAACATTTTTCAATTGACTTATGGCCTTAAGACATAACAATTCATCCTCACCGAGAAGCTGAGCTGTGGCATAAACTGCTAAAAGATTATAGGCATTAAACTCTCCTAATATTTGAGTCCATATCTCATTTTGATTTATCTTTAAAAGCATACCATTGAATTGATGCTCTAAAACTTTGACTTTAAAATCTGCATATTGATGCATTGCATAGGTTTGCTTTTTACCCTTACAATTTTGTAACATAAGTCTGCCGTTTTTATCGTCGATGTTGGTCAATGCAAATCCATTTTTATTAATACTATCGAAAAGCTGTTTTTTAGTGTCTCTGTAATGTTTAAAAGAAGCGTGGTAATCCAAGTGATCATGTGTCAGATTAGAAAAAATAGCGCCGGTAAAAGCTAGTCCAGTAATTCTCTTTTGATCAATTCCATGAGAAGAGACCTCCATAAAACAATGAGATACACCAGAATCAACCATTGCACGTAAGTGTTGATTAATGATTATAGGATTTGGGGTGGTATGAGTAGATACAAAATCTTTATCATCGTATTTGATGGCAACAGTAGAAATTAATCCTGCTTTCTTTTTTATAATATGAAAAAGATCAAAAAGTAGGGTAGCAACCGTTGTCTTACCATTGGTTCCAGTAACCCCAACAAGTTTTAGGTGTGAGGAGGGTGTTTCATAAAAATTAGATGCCATATATCCCAATGCAACTCTTGAATCATTTACTTGAACATAAACAACCTCTTGATTAAGTTCTTTGGGTAGTTGCTCACAAACGACAGAACTTGCCCCTGATGCCAATGCTTTATCAATATAATCGTGTCCATCTCTTTCATAACCATTGATGGCAACGAACATGCCGTTTTTAATCACATCTCTTGAATCCAAAGCAATATCTGTAACCAAACGACTAGTAGAACCCAAGACCCCTTCGATAGGAACTTTATATAATATTTCTTTTATTTTTTTCAAGTTTCTTCTAAAAGGTTTAATGTTTATTTTCCAACTTATTTTCTACTATTTCTGGTGACAATGATTTTATTTGGTCCAGATCAACAAGAACTTTTTTGGGGGTAGCTGTATAGATTTTTTTTGCAATTTTTTTAAATACTGGTGCAGCTACAGTCGAACCGTAATAACCTAATCGTTTGTTTGGACGGTGAATTACGACTATACAGGAATATTGAGGCTTTTTAGCAGGAAAGTAACCTACGAAACTTGAGATATACTGAACTTCTTTACCTATTCTATTATAATCTACTTGACAAGTGCCTGTCTTTCCTGCAATTTTGAAATCTCTATCCTTTATATTGTGCGCTGTACCCCATTTTTTGTCTATTACATTGAACATCATGTTTTTAACTTTTTCAATTGTGGACTGAGAACATATCGAAGGATTAAGAATCTCCTTTCCAAATATTTGTTTAGGGAGCTCTCCAATAACTCCAATTTTTTCTATAAATCTTGGTTTAACCATTTCTCCATTATTAGCAATTGCATTGTAAAAGGTCAATGTCTGTAATGGAGTCATAGCAACTCCGTAGCCATAGGCCATCCATGGTAAATCTAAACCATCCCAATCTGTATCATTTGGATAAGGAATTTTTGGATTACCCTCGCCCTTAATTGGCAATCCGATGGGTTTGTTAATTCCCATATTGTAGATTCGGTCTACAAACCTTTTAGGATTATTTTTATAATTGTCATTAATAATTTTGACAATCCCTGTATTAGAGGAAACTTCAAGAACTCTCCCAGCAGTAATGGTACCATACCCTCCTTTTTTTGAATCCCTGACTTTATATTTTCCATAAAAGGTAAGTTCTCCGTTACCTGTTTTGATCAATGTATTTTCATCAATTACTTTATCTTCCAGAGCAGCAATCATTGAAATTAACTTAAAGGTAGAACCAGGCTCGTGGGCTTCACCAACAGCATAATTAAGTTTCTCATAATAAGTGCCAACGTCTGTTCTACCAAGGTTTGCAATTGCTTTTACTTTCCCTGTTGAAGTTTCGATTACCACTACACATCCGTGGTCGGCTTCAAATTTCTCCAACTGTTCTAATAGAGCAGCATGCACGATGTCCTGAATATTGACGTTGATGGTGGTATGAATATCAAAACCCTCAGTTGGCTCTTTTTCATTATTATCATTAATAGGTTTCCATTGACCACCAGCAATTTTTTGTTTTAGCCTTCTTCCTTCATCTCCTTTAAGATATTGACCAAATGCTCCTTCGAGTCCAACCCGAAGAAATTTGCCCTTATTATCTTGTAACTCATATCCAATGGTGCGCTCAGCTATTCTACCAAGTGGGTGCTCTCTAAAAATTTGTTGCTCTATAATTAACCCCCCCTTATTTGGTGAAAGTTTAAATAAGGGGAGCATTTTGATTCTTTTTTGCTGTGAGTAAGACAATCCTTTTGCTATTAATAGGTATCTATTTTTTCTATTTACTGCCTTATCTAACTTCTTTAATATTTCATGTTTATCAATATTAATAATCATTGATAATCCCTTAGCCAATTCATTTTTTTTAGACCGATAAATTATTTTTGATGGAACAGCAGCGTCCCATCGTACCTCATAACGTGCAACTGATGTTGCCATAATACTGCCGTCATCCGCGTAAATATTACCCCTACTGGGTTGAAGAATATCATTCTTTAAGGTTCGTTTTGAAGCCAACTCTCGATATTTTTCGCCTTGAAAAAATTGCAAATGAATCAACTTTCCTATTAGCACTATTGAAAAAACAAAAAGTGAAAAAGTAACCAAATAGGAACGATACATTATCTGCTTTAGGTTTTTATCCATTTCAATCTTGGGCTATAATTATTTTAATTGGAGGAATCTTCGCAGGACCTATTCCCAACGGTTGTAATTCCTTCATTATTTTTGTTTCCATCTTAAAATTCATTAGGTCGGTACGTTGCTCAATAAATTCACTTTTTAACATTTTAATCTCTTCATTCAACTTCGCTATCTTAAAAATTTTACGGTCAGTGCTATGTCCACTTGCAATCATTATTAGAGCAAGAATTGACAAATAAATTATCATTCTCCAATTTCTGAACGCAACGTCATTAACCAAAAAATCCATTTTCAATAATGATAAAAACTGCTTCATATTCTTTCAGCTATTCTTAGTTTTCCACTTCTTGATCTATTATTTAACTTTACTTCCTTTTCTGAAGGTATTATCAATCCTCCTACTTTTTTGAAAGGTAAGTTCTTGTTGCCATAAATGTCAGACTCTGCATTTCCCTCAAATTTCCCTTCGCGAATAAAGCACTTAACCAAACGATCTTCTAATGAGTGATAAGAAATACATACAAGCCTACCATTTTTCTTAAGCAGATCAATGGTTTGTTTTAAAAATGACTTTATTGCTCCTAGTTCATCGTTCACCTCTATCCTAATAGCTTGAAATACCTGGGCTATAATTTTATTAAAAATGTGATTAGGAATAATTGGTGTAAATAGTGCAACCAATGCTTGTGTAGATTCTATAGGAGTTTCTTCCCTTTTCATTACTATTGCAGTTGCCAGCTTATGAGCATTTCTTAATTCGCCATATTGACTTAAAATTGATCGTAAATCCTCAAATGGATATTTATTTATAACTTGACTGGCGTCTAACTGACCCGAATGATTCATTCGCATATCGAGTGGACCATCAAATCGTGTTGAAAAACCTCTTTTTCCTGAATCAAATTGGCTAGAAGAAACACCAAAATCTGCTAGAATACCATCAACAGCTGTAATTCCATGAAACTTCAAATGTCTTTTGATATCCGAAAAATTTCCTTTAATCAAATGAAATCGATGATCCTCAAACTGATTTTCAAATGCCTCCTGGTCTTGATCAAATGCAAATAATCGCCCGTCGGCTGAAAGGTGATTGATAATTTCCTTTGAATGGCCTCCTCCTCCAAAAGTAACATCGACATAAATCCCGTCAGGAGTAATTTTTAATCCTTGAACTGCTTCACAAAGCATTACGGGTTTATGATAAATCGTTCTCATTTTGGTCGCCCATAACCTCCTCTGCCAATGCGGCAAAATCGGTAGCCGCTTCATCAATCGATTTCTCGTAAAAGGTCTTATCCCATATTTCGAGAATATTTACAACGGATGAAACAACAACTTCTTTGGATATTTTTGCGTGGTTGGTTAAATCTTTCGGTATCAAAAGCCTTCCTGTCGTATCTATTTCCACTAATTTCACCCCTGCGGTAAATCTGCGGATAAAGTCATTATTCTTTTTTTTAAAACGGTTAAGCTTATTCACCTTCTCCATCAGGCTTACCCATTGATCAAGAGGATAAAGCTCTAAACATTTATTAAAAACTGCTCTCTTGATCACAAAACCCTTATTGAGACTCTTGGAGAGCTGCTTTTTTAAGGCAGCTGGCAACATAATACGTCCCTTAACGTCAGCCTTACACTCATATGTACCAATAAAGTGCTCCATTGGTGTTTTACATCTTAATTATATCAAATATAAAACTATTTTACCACTTTTTACCACATTATACCACTTTGTTAATAAGTTTTGATAGTTGTTGTATTTTTTCAATTTTATATGAAAAAATTAAATTCAAATGGTAAAACCTAAATGCATATCTTTGTTTGTTTATTGTTTTATCTTGGAAAAAGAAATAATTACTGAGTCTAATTTCCGCTATATAGAGTCCGGAGAAGGCCAACCTGTAGTTATTCTTCATGGTTTAATGGGGGGCTTGAGTAATTTTGCTGGAGTTCTTAATTATTTTCCTGATAAGGGTTTTAAAATAGTGGTACCGGAATTGCCGGTTTATGATCTTCCACTTCCTGACACTACTGTGAAATCACTTGCTAATTTTCTTAATGATTTTTTGATTTTTAAGGAATTAAATGAAGTTATACTTTTAGGAAATTCACTTGGCGGTCATATCGCTTTATTGTTTTCCAAATTCCACCCCAAAAAAGTAAAAGGGCTTATTATAACAGGGAGCTCTGGCTTATATGAAAACGCCATGGGTGATGGATACCCAAAAAGAGGTGACTATGATTACATCAAAACTAAAAGTGAAGAAGTATTTTATGATTCAAAGGTTGCAACTAAGGAAATTGTTGATGAGGTTTTTGAAACTGTAAATGATAGAAATAAGTTAGTCAAAACACTTGCAATTGCGAAAAGTGCAATTCGTCACAACATGGCCAAAGACTTGCCGAAAATGAAAACTCCAACTGCAATCATATGGGGGGCCCAAGACACTGTAACTCCTCCTAATGTAGCTGAAGAATTTCATTTACTTCTTCCCAACTCCAACCTTTATTGGATTGATAAGTGTGGACACGCACCGATGATGGAGCATCCTCATGAGTTTAATAGAATCATGCACTCCTGGATAGAAAAAATTCAATTTTAAATTTTAATTAATGAACGTTGCCCATGCTGAATTTGTATTAAGCAACACCAAGGTGGAGCTTTGCCCAAAAAGTAAAATACCTGAATATGCTTTTATTGGAAGGTCTAACGTGGGAAAATCCTCACTAATAAACATGCTTTGTAATAGAAAAAAACTTGCTAAAACCTCCTCTCGACCTGGAAAAACTCAACTTATCAATCACTTTCTAATTAATAAACAATGGTATTTAGTTGACCTTCCGGGCTATGGATACGCAAGGGTTTCGAAAACTCAAAAAAAAACTTTCCAAAAATTCATTACCAATTACTTTATCAAACGAAAAGAATTGATTGCTGCTTTTTTACTTATTGATCTTCGACACAAGCCACAAACTCTTGATCTTGAATTTATGCGTTGGTTAGGTGAAAACTATATTCCTTTCTCAATCGTTTTCACCAAGGCTGATAAGCTTAAAGAAAAAGAAATTAAAAAGAATACCTCCGAATACTTTAAAACACTTAAAGACGACTGGGAAGAAATGCCAAAACATTTCATCACTTCATCAGAAAAAAGTTTGGGAAGGGATGAGTTATTGAATTACATAAACCAAATCAACCACTCAATATCCTCTAATTAGAGATCTTTTTTTAATTCCAGCTTTTCTGCAAAATAATCACAAAAATCTTTCATTGTGGCCGACATCTTTTCATCTTGAGTTGCTTTCAGATAAGTATCGCTCATGGTTACTAATGTCTGATGAAAAAACAATTTCATTTGATCTAAAGGCATTTCTTTTATCCAGAGATCCATTTTCAAGGTTTCTTGATTACGGCCGTCCCAAAGAGCTAAAAACATAGCCTGGGCCAACTCATTATCTACCCCTCCATCAGGTGCTGACCATTGGATCTTTTCAGGTATATTGTTTTCATCGAGACTAACATCAATATGAATTGGACTAATTTTTTTGGACATTATTTACGTGGTTTATAATTAGATTTACTAAAAATCGTTTGTGGAGGTAAGTTAAGTAATGTATTAATATCTGTTTTCGGGTATCTATTCATATAAGACTTAATGATTTGCCAACCCAGCCAAACACCAATCCTTCCAGGTGATTCATTGTCAATTTCTAGATAAAATTTAGAGAAAGGGGCCGGCTCAATAAATCTTTTGACCAGAGATGGAACAGAATTAAACAAGATTTGCTTTTCAATAAAATATTGCCAAATGTAGACTTCATTATCATTTACCCAATGGACTTGCTCATCAGTATAACACATTTTGAGTGCATCACTTTTCGATGGAAGCATAATATCCTTAACATAAATTTTCTTTCCATGGTATATCATTTGTGACAGTAGCGATCGGTCTGTTGGAGGTTCAAGACGGTATTCAACAAATTTATCTATAACATGAGAGCTTAAATATTTTATATCCATATCCTGTCTAACGTAACTAGGAATTCCTACATATAAAGGATGATTTGACCCAAAATAAGTATCCAGGGAAATCAGCAATAAAGAGTCGACATAAACGGTTTTAGTTTGATAATCAACATTATTAATCAATCCAATAACTCGCGGTATTTTCGTCTTTGGAAAGTAAAATTTAAGATGTTTGAAAAGGTACTCCAACTCATTTTCTATTGGAGTCATTTCGGGAAAAGATGATTCGACAGTATCTAGCAACATTAACTGTAGACTATCTTTTTGTCTTTTAAACCAAACACTATCACTGAATTTTTCAGGAAATAAAAAGGGGTATTTTTTTTTTAATTCAAAAATCATTTCTGGATTTGAACGGTGAAATTTTTGATCAAATCTTTCAATAGTAATTGAAACTGGAATTGCCATTATTTCAGATTCCTTAGAGTTATCTGGCTTACATCCAACAAAAGATAAAACAATTAGCAGGATACTTGTGATTTTACTAATTCTAGCAATTATAATCTCCATTTTTTTGGATTTTTTTTTGTAACAACTTAATTTCGACCTACAAATTTAAGTGACAGCAGATTAATAATTATGAAATCACCTGAGAAAGTAGTAAATCACATCGTCAGTTGGCTGAAAAATTATCTGGAAACATCAAAAATTAAAGGGTTTGTAGTTGGTGTTTCTGGAGGTGTTGACTCAGCTGTAACCTCGACTTTATGTGCCAGAACTGGTGCTCCTGTTCTTTGCTTAGAAATGGCAATTCACCAAGAAGAAAATCAAGTCTCTAGAGCTTTAGACCACATTAAATGGCTTGAAAAAAATCACGAAAATGTTAGTCATCACAGAATTATGCTCACCCCACTTTTTGAAAGCTTTGTTAAAGGTTTACCACCTACCGAAAAGAACGAAGAACAATTACTGAGTTTGGCTAATACTCGGGCTAGGTTACGGATGTCAACACTCTATTATTTTGCAGCGCTTCACAATTATTTAGTTGCTGGAACAGGAAATAAAGTTGAAGATTTTGGTGTTGGTTTTTATACCAAATATGGCGATGGAGGTGTTGATTTAAGCCCAATTGCCGACTTACTAAAAACAGAGGTATATGGTGTCGCTAAATACCTTAATATAATTGAAAGCATCCAAGTTGCACCGCCCACTGACGGACTTTGGAGTGATAATAGAACAGATCAGCAACAAATAGGAGTGGATTATGATGAACTAGAATGGGCTATGAATGAGTTAGAAAAAAATCCCTCAATGAAGGGGCTTACTCCAAAACAAACTAAAACTATTCAAATTTATTTGAACTTTAACCGTCAGAACCAACATAAAATGAATCCAATTCCCGTATGTGAAATCCCAGATGAATTTTTGGTTTAATGCAGTTCTGCTGTTTATAATTAAAATTTCATAAAACTTATTTTAAAAGGCTCAAAGTTGTATTTAAAACAATTGCAAATTTACCTTCTTTGTGTGGGGATAAACCAGAGCATATACTCAATACATCACCATTTTAAGAATACGGATTCTTCATTATGTTTGGTATTACAGTTGATTTATCCTTCATTTAATTTAACAAAATGAGAGTGTGATTATTTAAATAACCTTAGTAAAGTTATATTTAATATTTTCTTTTCGTTTTACAATGAATTATAATGAATTGCAAATTAAAAGATGGGATGCTAGGTAAAATAAATAAGTTAAAACTTTGAACTAATTATTTTCAATTAGAATTACCCTAGAAAAATCTATAGGTAAAAACACCTGGCTCGATAATAAACTTCAAAAAGACCCCCCTATTTCGAAAATCAAACCTTCCAATTACAAGAAGCCTCGATCCATTTTCCTGAGTTAGATTCATACTATATTTTTCTAGAAAATTAAGAAAATAGGATTGCTGTAACTTAAAGAAGCTGACCATCAGTCTATAAATACTGCCTTTGCAACACCGTGAGTATTATTTCCTTCTAACTTTGTTAAAAAATCATCTACCCAAATTGCAGGGACTTGAGTTTGGGTTTCGGTAGCTACATCACCAGCAACTACAACAAACCCATCTGCAGCAGCTACATCATAGGCTGTACTAACCCACATATTATTAAAGACTCCACCTGGAAGATCAAATTTTGTTCCATCGTGCCAATAATGTGCATAAGTTCCCCCAGTTCCTGGTATATCGTTCCCATTGTCAGTCTCTATAATCCAATCTATCTTACCAGCCACATATACCCCAGTTTCATCTACAAAACCCCTATAACCTTCACCTCCATAAATACCTTTTTGCCACCCTCCACCATTTGGCATATCTTTTCTTGAATTTAACTTCCAATATGATGCTTTAGGTGCATAACCAGTCATATTATTAGGTGCCATGTTAAATCCAAAGAAATAAGGGGTTCCATTATAAATTTTAACATCCTTAACTTCACCATCTCCTCCGGAAGGTACACTTAAATTGGACCTATTGCCATTTTTCCATCTAGCTGGAATAACATAATGATGATTATTCATATAGTATCCGCCTACAAATACATCCCCATTTTGTTTTATTGCTATACCATATCCTGATGAATCACCACCAGATAATTTGTTTTTTTTTGTGTTTTTCCAGTAACACGCCCCGTCGTCTCTTCCGGCTATATATACGTCACCGTCATGAACAGCTATAGAATAAGCTTCTGCACCATTACCCTCTAAATCAAATGATTCATTATCGATCCAGTAAGAAGCTGACCCTCCATAATTCCATCCAACAGCATAGACTTTACCATCACTTACCACAATATCTTCAAGTTGACCGGGACCAAGATCTACTCTTTTTCCGTTTAGCCAATAACATGCAGTACTATTACCAGATTCGTCTGCAATATATCCGGCGACATAAATATTTCTGTCAGAGATTAATTCACTACTAACATTTACAGTGTCTTTTTCTGAACAACTTATTGAGATAAATGTTAGTAATGTAAGGGTAAATATTTTTCTCATTTATAATATTATTAATTGTTCGCAAAGGTATATTTTGTATTGAAATCCCCTCAATATTGGTATTGAAAGTTTTTTGGGAAATGGTTTTCAATAATTTTCTAATTAATTATGTAAAGTTTACATTAAAACTAAAAAATATTAAGTAAGATTATTGTGAGGTTAAAAGGTTTTATTAGGTTTCTGCAATCTTCGCAACTGATTATAAATCAAAATTTTAACAAAATCGGTTCACAGCCATAATTGTAATTTTAAAACTTGGGTTAAAGAACTCTATTTAGTCTCTTTGAGATAACTTTTTTTAGCTGTTGATAGCTTAATATGTCTTGAAGAATATCATCATTTTTATTATTTAGTTTGGTTTGTTCTTGAAGTTCAATAATTTTTTGATCGATCAAAAAACGTCTCAAAGATAAAATCGTCTCACTTACCAGCTGAACAACTTCAGTACCCTTATTTTTAACAAAAATATTCCGCTTTTCCCATTCGTGAAGCTGATGTTGTTCATGTCTCATAACCAAGTCGGTAATTATTTCATTTTGATCTAAATCATTCGATTGCATTAATTTTTCAAGATTAATGTTACCGCCATGTTTTTGATGACTTTCAACTAATTGATAGAAAAGATTTCTAAAGTTATCATTTGATAGTTCAACCTCATCTTCCTGTAAATCCAAAAAAATTTTTTCATAAACCTTAACATTAGTAGTCTTAGACTCTTCGATTAATTCACCTTTATCATCAGTCTGCATAATAGAATCTTCAAAATCTAATTCTAAATTACCATAAGTTAAAAGAATAAAAATAATTTGTTTTTCTAACTCGAAAATTTGATCAACTTTAAGACTGGGAGTCTTTGTTTTTTTTAAAAGGGTTTTCTCAGGTTTCGAAATTATTTTTTTCGAACCTATTTGCTTATTTTTTTGATTTAATTGAGCTAAGGCACTAAATAAAGCTTCCTCAGAAATATCCATGATACTAGCACAGTTTCGAATGTAAATTTCTTGTTTGATTACATTAGGTATTTTTGAAATACTATGAATAATTTCTAAAACGGTATTGGCCTTTTTGATTGGATCATTCTTAGCTTCCTCAGAAAGCAATGAAGCTTTAAACTGAATGAAATCTTTTGGTGCTTTTTCCAAGAAAGAGATAATATCACTTGTATTATTTTTTTTTGCAAAACTGTCTGGATCCTCCCCTTCGGGAAAACTACAAACCCTAACATTCATACCTTGCTCTAAAATCAGATCAATTCCCCTGAGCGAAGCTCTTAATCCAGCTGCATCTCCATCAAAAAGGACAACAATGTTACTAGTTAATCGGTTGATCATTCTAATTTGATCAACTGTTAAAGAAGTTCCAGAGGACGAAACAATATTAGTAATTCCAGATTGATGCATTTGAATCACATCAGTGTATCCCTCTACCAAATAGCAAATATCTTTTTTAGCAATCGCCTGTTTGGACTCATAAATACCGTAGAGTACTTTACTTTTTTGATAAATATCACTTTCAGGGGAATTTAAATATTTAGCTGTTTTAGATTTAGTCGACAGTATTCTTCCACCAAAACCAAGTACGCGGCCTGACATACTTCTTATAGGAAAGATCACCCTCCCTCTAAATCTATCAACTTGACTTCCCTCATTGACAACGACCAAACCTGTACTTTCTAGGAACTTTAATTGATAGCCATCCTTTTGAGCCTGTTTGGCAAATGCATCGAATTGTTCAGGTGCATAACCTAGGGAAAACTTTTTTTTCGTTTCTTCTGTAAAACCTCTTTCTTTAAAATAAGTCAAGCCAATAGACTTTCCCTCCTCAGTCTCTTTTAAAGAATTCTCAAAAAATTGAGTTGCATATTCAGTAACCAAAAACATGCTTTCTTTTAAGTCTTTAATTTTTCTATTCTCTGAGGACTGAACGGTTTCCTCAATTTCGATATTATACTTTTTGGCAAGAAAACGGATAGCCTCAGGGTAGGTGAAGTGTTCATGTTCCATTAAAAAAGCAATTACATTACCTCCTTTTCCACTACTGAAGTCTTTCCAAATTTGCTTAGAGGGAGAAACCATAAAACTGGGTGTTTTTTCTTGAGAAAAAGGGCTTAGTCCCTTAAAATTAGCTCCAGATTTTTTTAGGGTAACAAATTCTCCGATTACTTCCTCCAGTCGGGTAGTTTCATAAACTTGATCTATTGTATTTCTTGATATCAAATCAAAAAGAAAATTTACATAAAAATATAATTATATAATCACTGAGCAAAAAAGGCTAAAGAAATTAAAATCAAAATTATGAACAGCCTTATACAGGCCTTTCAATAACGTAATTGACCATTAGCTCTAGTGATTTTCTGTAGGGACTTTCAGGTAGATCTTTTAGAATTTCAAGAGCTTTAACACGATAACCCTCCATTTTTTTTTCAGCAAAATTTAATCCTCCTACAATCTTTATTTTTTTTATTGCCTCTTTTACTCTTTTTTTGTCTTTATTGTGGTTTTTAACAGTATTAATTAACCATTTTCTTTCACTTGGTTCCATTACATTTAAAGCATGAATCATGGGAAGTGTCATCTTTTGATCCTTGATATCAATTCCTGTAGGTTTTCCTATTTTTCCCTCTGAATAATCGAAGAGGTCGTCTTTGATTTGAAAAGCCATACCTAATAATTCACCAAAACTGAACATTTTTTTAACCTCTTCATCAGTAGCTAAAACAGATTTAGCTCCCATAGCACAGCAGGCAGCTAAAAGAGTAGCTGTTTTCTGACGAATTATATCATAATAAATATCTTCGGTTATATCAAGATCCCTTGCTTTTTCAATTTGCATTAACTCTCCTTGACTCATCTCCCTAACGGCAATTGAAATAATTTTAAGTAAATCGAAATCTTCATTTTCTATTGAAAGCAGCAAGCCTTTTGATAAAAGATAATCACCTACTAAAACTGCGATTTTATTTTTCCACAAAGCATTAATAGAGAAAAAACCTCTGCGCTCATTACTATCATCTACCACATCATCATGAACAAGTGTTGCAGTGTGAATCAATTCAATTACAGCAGCCCCCCTGAAGGATCTTTCATTAACCCTACCATTTCCCATCATCTTAGCGACAAGAAAAACAAACATCGGACGCATTTGCTTTCCTTTTCTATTAACTATAAAATGAGTAATTCTATTTAGTAGTGAAACATGGGAGGACATAGATTTGGAAAACTTTTTTTCGAAAAGTTCCATTTCTTCGTAAATGGGTTCCTTAATTTTTTCCACAACTTTCATACCTTAGTAAAGATACCACTATTCCTAAAGGTATTATAAATTTATATTTTTATGGATTTGTTCGCCAGCTGACCACAGGCAGCATCAATGTCCTTACCCCTAGATCTTCTTAAAGTAACAGTAATTCTATTAGCCTCAAGTGCAGATCGATAATCACTAATAGTATCATTATCAGCTTGTAGAAATTCGTTTTCCCCAATGGGATTGTATTCAATCAAGTTAACCTTGCAAGGAGTGGATTTACAAAGATCGACTAATGCATCAATATCCTCTTTTTTGTCATTAATCTTTTTCCAAACAATGTATTCATAGGTTACTGGCTTCGAAGTCTTTTCATACCAATATTGAATTGAAGTTACCAATTCATTTAGAGGAAATTTCTTTGCAAAAGGCATTAATTGTTCTCTTACCGACTGTCTTGCACTATGCAATGATACAGCCAAACTAAATTTCACACCGTCATCTGCCATTTTTATTATCATTTTTGGAATACCCGAAGTAGAAACTGTAATCCTGCTAGGTGAAATCGCCAAGCCATCAGGCTGAGTCATTTTCTCGATAGAAGCGATCATGTTTTTGTAATTCATTAGTGGTTCCCCCATACCCATAAAAACAATGTTAGATAATGGGCGTCCATAATAGTATCGACTTTGCTGATCCATTGCTTTCACTTGATCATATATTTCGTCCATATTTAAATTCCGCATGCGTTTTATCTTTGCGGTAGCGCAAAATTTACAATCAAGACTGCAACCTACCTGAGACGAAACACAAGCTGTTGTTCTAGTTGCTGTCGGAATCAATACAGACTCAACAATAAATTTATCAAATAATTTAACTTTATTTTTGATTGTGCCATCCTTACTTCTCTGCTGAGAATCAATGGCTACATGATTGATCACAAAGTGTTTTTTAAGAAATTCTCTTGTGGATTTAGATAAATTAGTCATCCTCTCAAAATTGTGAATACCTTTTTGCCAAAGCCATTTATAGACCTGATTACCACGAAAAGCTTGATGACTATTTTTTATAAAAAAGTCGCGTAATTCATCAACGGAAAGTGAACGGATGTCTTTTTTATTTTCCTTATCCATCATTTCATTTTGTTCAACTTACAAAATACTTTGAGGATTTAAAGTACCAGCATAGCATCACCATAGGAATAAAAATTATATTTATTCTTTATTGCTTGGCTGTAGGCCTCTTTAATAAAATCTACATCAGCAAAAGCAGAAACCATCATTAATAAAGTGGATTTTGGTGTATGAAAATTTGTAATCATTGCATTTGCAATGGAAAAATCATAAGGAGGGAAGATAAACTTATGCGTCCATCCCTCAAATGAGTTCAAAGAGCCCATTGACGAAACTGAACTCTCTAATCCTCTCATTACTGTTGTTCCAACTGCACAGATTTTTCTTTTATTTTTTTTAGCATTATTTACTGTGGAAGCTGTATCCTGACTAATTATTAATTCTTCAGAATCCATTTTATGCTTAGATAAATCCTCAACCTCAACAGGACTAAAAGTACCCAATCCTACATGAAGCGTTAATTCAGCTAAATCGATGCCTTTAATTTGAAGCTTTTTAATTAAATGCTTAGAAAAGTGTAATCCTGCCGTTGGAGCTGCAACTGCACCCTCATACTTAGCGTAAATTGTTTGATATCGTTCCTCGTCCTCAACCTCAATAGGTCGATTAATGTATTTAGGAAGTGGAGTTTGTCCTAATGCTTTAAGCTTGGAGCGAAACTCACTGTAGGAACCATCAAAAAGAAAACGTAATGTCCTTCCTCTAGAAGTTGTGTTATCAATTACCTCAGCGACTAGGCTGTCATCGTTACCAAAATATAGCTTATTACCAATTCTAATTTTTCGGGCTGGGTCTACCAAAACATCCCACAATCGCTGTTCTTCGTTTAATTCACGAAGTAAAAAAACCTCAATTTTAGCTCCAGTCTTCTCTTTATTTCCAAAAAGTCTAGCAGGAAAAACTTTAGTATTATTTAAAACCATTACATCCCCCTCATCAAAGAAATCTATTATATCTTTAAAGGTATGGTGAGCAATTGTTTTATCTGCACGGTTTAGTACCATGAGTCTAGATTCATCTCTACCAGCTGAGGGATGTTGTGCTAATAAATTTTTAGGAAGTTCAAAATTAAAATCTGATAATTTCATATTATATTTTTTTGCCTTGCAAATATAAGTTCTGAAAGGGGGGGATGTCAAGTAAATTATAAAGAAAAGGCGATCTAAATTATTTCCTTAATGAAATCAATACTTTTAAGATCATTCCAAAAAGTAGGATAGGATTTAGATACGACTTGAGAATCATTGATAATTATAGGTACCTTCAAAGCCAATGGAGCAAAAGCCATTGCCATTCGGTGATCATTATAGGTGTTAATAGCGATATTATTCTTTAACTGAGGACTTGGATAAAGCTTTAAACTATTTCTGGTAATGTCGACTTTCGCTCCTAATTTCTCCATTTCAATTTTTAGTGCGCTCAAGCGATCAGTTTCTTTTATTTTTAAGGTATGTAGACCACTGAGCTTACATGCAATGCCTAGTCCAAGACAACTAACTGCTATAGTTTGAGCCAAATCAGGAGTATTTCTTAAATCAAGATTAATCAATTTAGCAACATTAAAGCCCTCTACTTTGGATAGTTTAATCGTTCCATTATGAAAGGAAGTCACCACACCCAAACTATTGTATATTTCAGATAACGCAGAATCTCCTTGATTACTTTCTTTTTTAAATCTGCTTAAGTTTATATGGCCTCCTTTACACAAGGCTAAAATTGAATAAAAATAAGAGGCAGAGCTCCAATCGGATTCTACAGACCAAATTTTTGGCTCAATACAAGTAGCTGATGCTATTTTAATTTGATTATTTTTATAAGAAGTATTAAAGCCTAATTGATCTAATATCGTTTTTGTCATTATTATATAAGGAACTGAGGTCATCTCCCCAACCAAGTCAATTGTCAATCCTTTTTCTAGGGAAGTTGCTATTAACATCAATGCGGAGATATACTGGCTGCTTATATTTGCTGGTAAAGTAACTTTACTTTTACTAATTTTTTTTCCTCTTATTCTTAATGGTGGGTAACCATCTTTTTTATCATAACTTATTTCAGCACCTAAATCTTTCAATGCATTTACTAAATGCCTTATGGGGCGCTCTTGCATTCGTTTTGAGCCAGTGAGAATAATTTCTCGATCCGGTTGGATTGATAAATAAGCTGTTAAAAATCTCATTGCAGTTCCAGCATGATGAATATTTATAATGGAATCAGAAGAATTCAAAGCATCCTTGGTAACCTTTGTGTCATCAGAATTGGATAGATTTTCAATTTCAATTTTTGGGAATAAAGCTTGTAATATCAATAGACGATTTGACTCACTTTTTGAACCAGATATTTTAAGATCTCCTCTTATATAGCTAGATTTATGCTCCAATCTGACCCTCATAAATTTCAACGCTTTATTGTAACTTAGGGTTATTTTTATGTCTTTCGTGGTCTCTTTTAGATTTAAGTTGCATTTTTTTATCAAATGCCTTTTGTAAATTAACTCCAGTTTGATTAGCCAAACATAATGTTACAAAAATCACATCGGCTAGCTCTTCTCCCAAATCTTTGTATTTATCACTTTCCTTTTCGCTTTGCTCACCATATCTTCTAGAGATAATTCTTGCAACCTCACCTACTTCCTCACTTAATTGAGCCATATTGGTCAATTCATCAAAGTAGCGGATACCGTGCTCTTTTATCCAGTCATCTACTTTCTTTTGTACTTTATTTAATTCCATTTCTTACGAATTTAAAACATTCCAAACGCTATCTATAACTAAATCAATAAAATCGTTATCATTTTTTCTTTTTCAAATGAAATTTTTAATCTCATTAAGAGTTTTGACAATTGGACAATAATCATGTACAGGTTCATTATGAGAATTAAAATGTATGGCTCCCATCCCTGAGTTTACAGCTCCAAGTATATCTGCCTCTAAACTGTCCCCAATCATTATACTTTCTGAAAATTTTGAAGCAGTTAGATTTATAGCATACTTAAAAATTATGGGATTCGGTTTTTTATAACCTACTTTTTCAGCCGTTATTATTTTATCAAAATAGGGAGATAATCCAGAGTTTTTAATCTTATAATGCTGAACTTTATCAAAACCATTAGTTATAATGTGAAGTTTATATTTTTTTTTAAGCTCTTCCAGAAGTTTAAAAGCTCCATCAAAAAGATTAGTAAAAGTTGAAAGATAACGAATGTATAATTCGGAAAGTGTGCTAATTTTTTTTAAGTCAAAATCATAATCAATTGCCTTAAATGTTTCAATTAGGCGTTGGTGTCTTAACTCAATTTGAGTGATTTTGTTTTCGCGATAAAGCTTCCAAAAATTGTGATTGATTCCTTCGTAAGCAGATAAAAAAGGATCAATAGCAGTCTGAATATTCATTTCCTCAAAAATACGTTCAAAAGTCAGAGAAGAGTTTTTTTCAAAATCCCATAAGGTGTGATCTAAGTCAAAAAATATATTGCATAAGATTCCTTTATTTAGCATGATAATGGAGGTAATTTAGGAATTGATCTCGCCAACTATTTTTCATATTATCTTTAGTCAAAATAGAATTGGAAACCGAAATAATATGAAATGAAGATCTTGTGCTAAGCCCTTCATACATTTCTTTCAATTTTCTGAATGCTCTATGGTCTGAAAATTTTCTCATCCCCTCCTCCGTTGCTACGACTGGATTAATTTTTAAAGAAGTTTGTAAATCGATATTTAAATCATAAAAATAAAAGGGAACAGCAGTTGAAGCACGATATCCTATTACATCATTATATCCCATACTATAGTCTTCCTCCAATTCTTCACTAATTAAACCATAATATGCTTTTGCAGATGAAAATAGTCCGTAATTAAATCTAACGGATAAGATTTTTTGATGAATAAGTTTTTTTAGGAATTTCCTTTCTTTTGAAAGGATTGAGGAGTCATTTTGTGCATCATATGAGACCAAAAGAGAGACCTTATTATAATCAGCAACATGTTTTACAAGCTCTCTATAAGCTGTCTTATAAATCGATAGACCCCTTTCAAAATTAGGATTCTTAGTAAAGAGAAAAAAATATTGGGGATGTATGTTTAATTCCTTAAACAACTTTTCTAATTCATCAAAGTTATCATAAGGGTCTTTTTTTAATCCAAAAAGGACCAAAAATTGCTCCGCTATTAAAAAAAAATCTAACTTCCAGACAAACGATATAAAATCAGATAAGTGAAATAATAGAGATTTCTTTTTATATAGGAATGGATTGACAACTGAAATTAAAGGTAAGAATTTTGGTTTTTTCCATGAAACATGTGAAAGATCTGGAAAAAAACTATTTAGCTGATCTTTTAATCTTACAGCCCATAAATCAACAATAGGTTTTTCTAAAAAACTATTTTTATAAGCCAAGCTTTGGTAGGGGGTATAAGAACCTAACTCATCCTTTATATGCGGCAAATATTCCTCATACCTACTAATTAAATAAAAAGAAGCTGCAAAAACATCGTAAGGTAATCGTGATTCAGATCCAGTTTTAAAAAAAGCTGGAAGTCCTTTCCATTTTTCAATTTCAAATTCAATTTCCTGAACACCCTGCTGAAATAATAGTTTATGTGACTTTATAAAAAACTCATTTCCAAGCGGTTGTTTAGTATAACTAAACTTAGGTCCAGAATGGGAAATAAATTTCTCTATCGTAGAAGTGAATGAAACTGGAAGTTCGAGAATTCTTACAAATATTTGTCTGAAAATATAGGTTAAACGAGGCGTAATTTTGTGAGAATAGACAAGTATCATTTTGAATAAGCTTTCAACTTTAAGGCTAAAATTAGCTATTTCTAAAATAATAAGATGATCTAAAATTATAATTTCAAAAGTATTAGCAGTGTTAAAAATTTAATAGAAATATACTTCCTCTCTAAAATTAATTTAACATAATGTTTGTGATCTAAAGAATATGTATTTACGACCTAATTAATTTATTAAATAATATTAAAATAAAATTGTTACTCAAAAATGATTGTACTTTTTTATTTGAATAATTTAAGAAAACTGCTCTTTTAAATTGTCCCAACTAATACCTCCATAATTTCCTGAGCTCATCATCAAGAGAATACTTTCATCATAATCCTGGATCAACAGAAAATCTTCTAAGGCTTTTGGCTTAATAAAAATCATTATTCTATGATCATCAAAAGCTTCCCTAATCTGTTTTTCAGTAATAGGATGACGATTTTTTATTCTTAAAGCCACGGGGTCATAAAAAATAATTGGAAAGTCTGATAAGCTAAGCGAATCTCGATAATTATAAATAAACTTTTTATCTAAGCTACTGTAAGTGTGCAACTCCAAACAAGCAATTAATTTAAATCCCTCAAATTGTTTTCTCACTGCAGTAATAGTAGCCTTTACTTTACTAGGTGAATGAGCAAAATCCTTGAACAAAAATTTATTTCTGGATGAAGTTATTTTTTCTAGCCTCCTAGTGGCTCCCCTAAAACTGGCAATCGCTTGATAAAATTCATCCTGTTCGATTCCTATTAATTGACAAATCCATTTAGCGCCAGAAAGATTAGACAGGTTGTGTTCTCCAAAAATCTCAAGGGGTAAGGCTCCCTCATCCGTTTCAAGATAGGTACAACCTGAATCAATAAAATGTACCGCAGTTTGATATGTTTCCTTTCTTATCGTGTTTTCTGATGCATCCACCATGGCGTTCAAAGTCGTATCTTCTTTGTTATAAACCAGAACTCCTCCTGGAGTAATAGAATCGATGAAAATCTCAAATTGTTTATTATAATCAGCTAATGTTTTAAAAACATTTACGTGATCCCAGGAAATCCCACTAATTAGCGCAATTTGGGGTTTATAATGATGAAACTTAGGACTTGAGTCGATCGCTGATGACAAGTATTCATCGCCTTCAAGTAAGATAAAATCATTATTCTCGGTTAAAGAAACTGAATTATTATAACCTGCAAGTTCCCCCCCCAACATAAAATCTATAGTACGGCTGTGATAGTTTAACACATGTAAAACCATAGCAGAAATTGTTGTTTTTCCATGACTACCTGCAATCACTACCCTAGTTTTTTGATTCGATAAATGAGCAATAAATTCTGGATAAGAATAAATCTTAAGTTCTAAACTTTGAGCAGCCAGTAATTCTAAATTATCCGCTTTAGCATGCATTCCCAAAATTATCGCATCTAAATCCTTACTTATTTTTTCTGGATACCAACCCAATTGTTCTGGATAGATTCCCGCCTTTATTAATTTAGTCCTAGATGGATCAAAAATAGCATCATCACTTCCACTAATCTGATTCCCTTGATCTTTGAGGGCAATTGCTAAACTATTCATGGCACTCCCCCCGATGGCAATAAAATGATACCTTTTCATAATTTATATTTTTTTTGAAAAACCAAAGCAGTCTTAAGTTTTGGATTAATCTTCAATGCTTTATCTAAATAATCACTACAGATATTTAAATCTTGTTTAAAAAAATAAATCCTTGATAAAAGATAATAAACAGTTGCTAGAGGATAGTTATCCATAAAGTCATAAGAATTCGCATAAAATTTCAATGCTGAAATTCCCAAATCACTAGATATTTGGTGATTTGCCACTATATTACCAATCTCAAAAATTAAATCACGATCATTTTCCTCGAAAAATGTATCTAACGACTCATAGTTTTTTTCTAAAAGGTAAAATGCCAGTTCATATTTTGACTTGGCAGCAGATGAATATTTATCAATATCATTCAAATAACCTTTACTTATGAGCCCTTGAATAGGATCAATGATTAATAATTCCTCTGCTTTTTTCTGAGCAAATTCTTTATTCCCACCTAAGATGTCAGGTATTTCAGCAAATAGCTTAATTAACAATTTTAAATACCTGGGGTTTTTGGGGGCTAATCGATGTGCATTTAAAACTGATTTTTTGGCTTTCAATATATAAGAAATAGAAAAAACCCTCGAAACCTCTAAAGATTTTCTCGCTGCTGCAACTGCTAGTTTAAAGTAATTTTCTGCAGACGGATTTTCAACTATAATCTTTTCGTAATAACTAATTGCTACTTCCCAATCCTTGTAGTAATAAGATAAATCTGCAATGGAAATAAAAGTCTTGATTGAGGAAGACTTCTTTTCTAACTTTTTTAAATCGAGCATTTTAATTTTGTAAATAGGATCTTTATGAAAATCATATGTAACAAAAGGAGTTATTTCCTGTGAAAAAATAAAAAGAGGCATGATAATAAAAAAGAAAAGAAAAGAATTGGAGCTACTCATGTGGTTTGTTTAAAGATTTCCAAATCAAATCTTTCAACTCAACTAAACCAGATTGCTCAACAGCTGAAATCATACAATAATTGATATTCTTAAAGTATTCGTTCAATTCTTTGGAATATTCCTTATTGAGTTCATTGTCTAATAAATCACATTTAGTTAGTGCAACTATATAATCTTTATCCATCAATTCGGGATTGAAGGTTTTCAATTCATTCATTAGAATTTCAAAAGTATTCTTTACATCTGATACATCAGCGGGTATAAGAAAAAGAAGAACAGAATTTCTTTCAATATGTCTTAAAAAATAATGACCCAAACCCTTTCCATTGGAAGCTCCCTGAATAATTCCTGGTATATCTGCCATTACAAAAGACTGAAATTCACGATAGGGAACTATTCCCAGATTGGGTTTTAGGGTAGTAAATTCGTAATCGGCAATTTTAGGTTTAGCTGCTGTTAGTGATGCCAATAATGTTGACTTACCTGCATTGGGAAAACCAACCAAGCCTACATCTGCTAACACCTTCAGTTCCATGGTGATTTTTAATTCCTCACCTGGAATACCCTGTTGGGCATACCTAGGGGTTTGATTTGTTGAAGACCTAAAGTTCCAGTTACCTAAACCTCCTTTTCCTCCTTCTAATAAAATGAATTCCTGATTTGGTTCAACTACCTCAAAAATCACAATATCACTCTTACTGTTTTTAACCACTGTTCCCATTGGAACATCTATGTATAGGTCCTCGCCCTGAGCTCCAGAACTTCTACTTTTACTTCCATCTCCTCCGTGTCCAGCATCAAAATGGCGTTTAAACTTAAAAGGATAGAGAGTCCAAAGGTTGGGGTTAGCTCGGATAATAATATGACCTCCCCTGCCACCATCGCCACCATCTGGACCACCTTTAGTTATAAATTTTTCCCTATGCAAATGTACAGAGCCCTTACCTCCGTTTCCTGATTTAACGATCAGTTTTACGTAGTCAACAAAATTTTCTTCAGTCATAATTGATTTATAGTAAGCCGTCAATTAACCCTATCAAGCGTTTGGTAATTTCTTCTACACTTCCAATACCATTTACACTGTAAAACTTACCTTGAGCAGTGTAAAAGCTTTTCAATGATGCCGTCTTGTTATTGTATTCATTAAATCGATTTCTTATTTTGATTTCATCTTGATCGTCTACCCTTCCGCTTGTCTTACCTCTATTAACCAATCTTTCTATTAAAACATCATCACCTGCCTCTAATGCAATTGTTGCAGTTATCTTCATCGATTTATTAAATAAAAAGGTATCTAGTGCGCCAGCTTGCGCGGTAGTCCTCGGAAAACCGTCAAATATAAAGCCTTTAGCATCAGAGTTTTCATTTACCGCCTCTCTCAACATGTCAATGGTTATTTGATCTGGCACCAAATCACCCTTATCCATATAAGATTTAGCCAACATTCCTAAATCAGTTAAACTATTAATATGGTATCGAAACAAATCACCTGTAGAAAGATGAAATAATTTGTATTGAGATTTTAAAAATGCTGCCTGAGTTCCTTTTCCAGCTCCAGGTTTTCCGAAGAGTACTATATTAATCATTTATTTTTATTTGTGGTAAAGATATCCAAAATGAGTTGTTTTTTTATAAGCCCAAAAGATATCCTTATTTTTGTAAAAAATTAAATGTGAATTTTTTTTCTACAACAAAAACTCTTGGTATTCTAGGTGGTGGTCAATTGGGTAAAATGTTACTCTATTCCACTCGAAAATGGGATATTAAAACTAAAGTACTTGATCCAAGTGAAAGTGCGCCATGTAGACTTGCCACTGACATCTTTGTTCAAGGAGACTTGACTGATTTTCAAACCGTCTATGATTTTGGCAAAGATGTTGATGTTTTGACAATTGAGATCGAAAAAGTCAATGTTAATGCATTAGAGAAATTGCAGCAAGAAGGAGTAACTGTTTATCCACAGCCTCAAATTCTGAAGACCATTCAAAATAAATGTTTACAAAAAAAATTTTATCAAGATAACAATATACCCTCTGCTTCATTCGAGGAATTCGATTCTATAAATGCTTTGAAAGAAAAAGTCCTTAAAGGAGACTTATCTTATCCTTTTGTATGGAAATCTGCTGAAATGGGCTATGATGGCTATGGGGTATCAATAGTTCGTTCAAACAAAGAATTAGAGGAGTTAAATCCTGGCCATTGTCTAATCGAGGAGATTGTTAAGTTTAAAAAAGAATTGTCTGTCATTGTTTGTCGCAGACCTCAAGGTGAAATGGTCAATTACCCTGTAGTAGAATCTGAATTTCACCCCATTGCAAATCAAGTAGAATATGTTTTATGCCCAGCAAGGATATCAACAAAGGCAGCAAAAAATGCAGTTGAAATAGCACTTAAAACCGCAGAAGCTTATGGACAAATTGGACTTCTCGCTGTTGAATTATTTCTTATCTCCGATGAAGAAATACTTGTTAACGAAGTAGCGCCTAGACCGCACAATAGTGGTCATTTTACCATGGAAGCTTCCTATACCTGTCAATTTGAACAGCATCTTAGGGCAATTTTGGACTTACCCTTGGGTAAAACCGATAGCAAAACAGCGGGGGTGATGGTTAACCTCGTAGGTGCGGATGGTTACGCTGGTCCTGTAAATTATAAAAACATCGACCAGATTTTAGCAATTGATGGGGTTATTCCTCATATTTACGGAAAAAAAGAAACTCGTCCCTTTCGAAAAATGGGTCATGTAACAGTCATCAACCCTGAATTGTCGATTGCAAGAAGGATTGCGGAAAAAGTCAAAGATATATTATTAGTAATAGCAAAATAAAATGGTAAGAGTTGGAATTATAATGGGAAGCAAATCGGATCTAACGGTAATGCAAGAAGCAATAGATATTTTAAATAGATTTGATATCGAAATTGAGGTCGATATTGTATCAGCCCATCGTACTCCAGAAAAAATGATGGAATACGGTAAAAAAGCTCGCCAAAAAGGTCTAAAAGTAATTATAGCTGGAGCTGGTGGCGCTGCTCATTTACCTGGAATGATTGCCTCGTTAACCCCGCTCCCAGTGATTGGTGTTCCAATTAAATCCAGAAATTCAATTGATGGTTGGGACTCTGTGTTGTCTATTTTGCAAATGCCTGGCGGTGTACCCGTAGCCACTGTGGCGCTAAACAGTGCTAAAAATGCGGGAATACTTGCTGTTCAAATTGTTGGTACCACCGATCCTTCTATTTTAAGCAAAATAGAAGTATACAAAGAAGCATTGAAAACCAAAGTAATCAACTCCAGTAAAAATCTAAATCTTTAAAGAATTTGAAAAACCCTCTGTTAGCTCCATTTAGGACGCCACACCAATCCACGCCATTTGGTGAAATTAAACCAGAACATTTTATCCCAGCAATCAAAAAAGACATTCAAGAAAGTTTAAAGGCAATCAATAAAATTACTGACCAGAAAGCCCAACCTAGCTTTGATAACACTATAAATGCTTTGCAAAATATAAGTGAATTATTGGAGCGAAATAGTACGATTTTATTCAACCTTAACAGTGCGGAAACCACAGAAGAAATTCAGCAAATAACCCAGCATGCTTCCCCATTACTCACGAAATTTCAAAATGATGTAAGACTTAATCAAGTACTTTTTGATCGCGTCAAAAAGGTTTTTGAAAATCGAGAAAGTGAAATTCTTACATCCGAGCAACTAACCCTCCTTAAAAAGGAGTTTAAAAGTTTTGCTAGAAATGGTGCACTGCTCTCAGAAGAAGAAAAGCTTATTTTAAGAGATATCGACATCGAAAAAGCAAAACTAAGCTTAAGCTTTGGAGAAAATGTCTTGGCAGATACCAATGACTTCTTAATTCACATAACTGAGGAAAGTCAACTAAAAGGATTACCAGATCAGGTTAAAGAAATGGGTGCTGAAATAGCCAAATCTAAAAATAAAACTGGGTGGATCTTTACCCTAGATTACCCCAGTTATGTCCCGTTTATGACCTATCTAGATAACAGAGAATTAAGACGTAAAATGAGCCTTGCTTTTGGACAAAGAGGATTTAGAGAAAATGATCACAACAATAGTAAAATCATTTTAAAAATAATTGAATTAAGAAAAAAACGTGCTGAATTGTTGGGATATGAATCTCATGCAAATTTTATCCTAGCGGAACGAATGGCGGGTTCAGAAAAAAATGTAAATAATTTCCTTGAAGATCTTTATCAAAAAGCATTACCTGCGGCAAAAAAAGAATGGGAAGAATTAGTGAGCTATGCCAAAAAAAATCTTAATCTTGATAAAATTGAAAAATGGGACACTGCTTACGTTTCTGAAAAGCTTAAACAAGCGCAATTGGATTTGGACGAGCAATTGTTAAAACCATATTTCCCATTAGAAAAAGTTAAACTAGGATTATTCGAAATAGTTGGTAAACTATACGGACTAAGTTTTAAAAAAAACAAGGATATTCAAGTCTATCACAATGAAGTTGAAGTCTACGAAGTATTCAATTCGCAAGGGTATTTTCATGCGCTTTTATATACTGATTTCTTCCCTCGTGAAGGAAAACGTAACGGAGCTTGGATGACTTCATATCGCTCTCAAAAAAAAGGACAAAGACCTCATGTATCAATCGTTTGTAATTTCTCTAAACCCACTGCAAGCCTGCCTTCATTATTAACTTTTCAGGAGGTAACTACCCTATTTCATGAGTTTGGTCATGCATTACATGGAATTTTATCTGAAACAACATATAGATCATTAAGTGGAACTAATGTTTATTGGGATTTTGTAGAACTACCAAGCCAGATCATGGAAAACTGGTGTTATGAAAAAAAAGCACTAAAACTCTTTGCAAAGCATTACAAGACAAATGAAATAATACCGATGGAATACATAAAAAAAATCGAAAAAGTAGCGCATTTTCAGCAAGGTTTACAAACTTTAAGACAGCTTGGTTTTGCATTTTTAGATCTTTCATATCATAATAAAAAAGCGAATGAAATCAAGGATGTAAAAAATCACGAAAAAAAGATTTTAGATCGTATTCAATTTTTAGGTGACTACCCAGAAAATTCTACTAGCACAGCTTTTTCTCATATTTTTCAAGGGGGTTATTCAGCTGGCTATTACAGTTACAAATGGGCTGAGGTACTGGATGCAGATGCCTTTGAATTATTCTTAGAAAAAGGGGTTTTTGATCGAGAAACATCAAAATCTTTTAAAGAAAATATTCTCTCCAAAGGCGGCACTGAACATCCCATGATACTCTACAAAAGGTTTAAAGGCAAAGCTCCTAATCCAAAAGCATTGCTTAAAAGATCAGGCTTGGTTCTCTAAAATATTTCTCCCTTTAAAAAAGGAAAAGGAAGAAATCACATTTCTTTAACAAATAGCATACGTTTTTTTATTAGTGAAAAAAATTAAAATTCATCAAAAATTATTTAATAAGACTTGAGATGTAAAAATTGATTTATTTCAGATAATAATTTTTCTCTTAACGAAATTTAATGTAATTAAACTACCAATTTAAAAACCCACCATCAAGATCATAAATTTTTTTAAAACCAAAGGAAACCATCACTTGAGCTGCATAGAGGCTCCTTCTGCCTGATCGACAATAAACCAAAAGAGTATCTGATTTTGGTAGTTCTTGAATTTCGGTTACAAAAGTTTCAGCTCTAACATCAATATTTTGAGCTCCTAGAATATGCCCTTGCATATACTCCTCATGGGTTCTTACGTCAATGATTGTATATCCCTGTTCAACAAAGGAGTGGTATTTAGATTTTTCGATTACCTCGACTATCGGAGGCTGAAGAATAAAGGAAATAATAAATAAATAAAATTTCATTTTAAAGGAATATTTTTTTTAAAAATAGCCATAAAATTGGAATTCCCTCTACCCAAAAGCTGCTAAAATATTTGGGTTGTTCCTTTTTCGATATTAAAATAAAAACCATTAAAATGAAAGCAATCATTATTGTTATTTCAAAACAATAAGAGAAATTAAAGAATGCCTCTAAAAAAAGAAAAAAAATCAAAAGGACGAAACCCAATATTTTGGTGTTTTTAACTCCCCATCTTTGGGGCCAAGTAGATAAGTTGGGATGGTCTAATTTCAAATCTCTGATTTCGAAAGGTAAAGTAGCAGCTATTACAAAAAGATATCGTTGAAAGCCATACATAAAAGATAATTCTCTTAAAGACACTCCTTCTAAAGTAAGTGGTAAAAAAACTGTCATCAATACCCAGCTTAATGCAACTAAATGAATTTTTAACCCTTTAAAACCTCTAAAGTTAATCTTAAAACCAGGCAGGGGTAGGCAGTAAAGTAATCCCAATAATAGGATGAAAAAAAATAGCAACTGAGAATAAATCGGAAGAAAAAATATAATTCCACCTGAAATAAGAATACACAATAAAAAAAATCCTAATAACAAATTGATTCTAAAAGACTTAATAAGTGAAGTCCTCCAATATAACAGGTGGTACTTAATAAAATTATACCCCAAAAATGGGGCCATAAAAAAAATCAAGTGATGAATTAAGTGCAGATTTAACCCAAAATCCAAGGCAGTAATCTGAGCCAAGGCCCAAACGGTCAAACCAACATGAAAATTATACTTAATGTAGCTTTCAAAAACGCAAGTAAATACTATCACTAAACAAAAATATCCGTAAACTGTTAATAAGAGAAATTTTTGTTAAAAAAAAAATGATATCTGTTTTTAAGACCCATAAAATTGTTTCCATCTAAGCGGTAAATTTGATCAAACAAACAATATGCAACAAGATGAATTTTCTCTACGCCATATAGGTCCAAGTGAGGGTGATATAAAAAAAATGTTATCAAGTTTGGATGTCGAGTCCATAGAGGAGCTTTTGACTCAGACAATCCCTCAAGAAATTAGATTAAATTCTCCTCTCTCACTACCGAAGGGGATTAGTGAAAATAAATTTCTAAATGAACTACGTGCCTTATCCGATGAAAATAAACTATTTGAAACCTACATTGGTTTAGGATACCACCCCACGGTTACACCAGCTGTAATCCAAAGAAATATTTTAGAAAACCCTGGATGGTATACTGCCTACACCCCCTACCAGGCTGAAATTGCTCAAGGGAGATTAGAGGCGCTTTTCAACTTTCAAACCATGGTTTGTGATTTGACTGGAATGGAGTTATCTAATGCCTCTCTTCTTGACGAAAGTACTGCAGCAGCAGAGGCTATGTCTATGATTTATGAACTTAGATCGAAAGATCAGAAAAAAAATAATGCCTCAAAAATATTTTTGTCTGATCAGATTCTACCTCAAACACTTGCTGTTTTAAAAACAAGAGCAGCTCCTCTTAAAATTGAATTAGTTGTTGGTAACGAGATGGATTTTAATTACGATGAAACCTTTTTTGGAGCACTATTTCAATATCCAGGAAAATTTGGAGAAATAATCGATTTACCCTCTGCGATTAATAAAGCAAAAACATTCAATATAAAAACTATTGTAGCTGCAGATTTATTGAGTTTAACTCTTTTAGAGGCACCTGGTGAATACGGCGTTGATGTGGTAGTGGGGACCACCCAACGCTTTGGAATTCCATTGGGTTATGGTGGTCCCCATGCTGCTTATTTTGCAACTAAAGTAGACTACAAAAGACATATTCCAGGAAGGATCATTGGACAGACTATTGATCAAGATGGAAACCCTGCCCTACGTATGGCTTTACAAACAAGGGAACAACATATCAAACGGGATCGCGCTACTTCAAATATTTGTACCGCTCAAGTTTTATTGGCGGTAATGGCAGGAATGTATAGCGTTTATCATGGTCCCAAAGGATTAAAAAAAATCGCAAAAAAAATTCATTTAAACACTGCTAAGCTTGAAAAGAAACTTACAGATCTAGGACTTACTCAGCTCAACACTTATTATTTTGATACTCTCAGAATTAAAGTTCAAGCTGATAAAATCAGAGAAGTAGCTGAAAAAAAAGAAATTAATTTTCTATATATTGATGACCAGACCGTGGGAATAAGTATCAATGAAATATGTGATGAAGTTGCCTTACTCAAAATTCTAACTGTATTTGAAGAAGTAACCCTCCAAAAAAATATTACTGGAAAAGTCAAAATTGATCATCACCGCTATCCGGTAGGTCAGAAAAGGGTTAGTACTTTTTTGGAGCACAAGGTTTTTAATTCCCATCACTCGGAGACCTCTTTGATGCGATATATAAAATTACTTGAGAGAAAAGATTTGGCACTAAATCACTCCATGATTTCCTTGGGATCCTGCACTATGAAATTAAATGCAGCAGCAGAAATGCTACCTTTAAGTTGGCCCAGATGGTCTGCACTTCATCCATTTGTCCCAAATAATCAAGCACAAGGATATCAGAAAATGCTTTTTAGTTTGGAATCTCAACTTAGTGAGATTACTGGGTTTTACGCCACATCTCTACAACCCAATTCAGGTGCTCAAGGAGAATATTCTGGCCTGATGGTGATCCGAGCATATCACAATGCAAATGGAGAGGACTATAGAAACATCTGTTTGATACCGTCTTCTGCCCATGGAACAAACCCAGCCTCAGCTGTCATGGCAGGTATGAAAGTTGTCGTTGTCAAAACTGATGAATCGGGAAATATTGACTGGAAAGATCTCTCTCAAAAAGCTGAAGAGAATAGTGAAAATCTAGCTGCACTGATGATCACTTACCCTTCAACCCATGGGGTTTTTGAAACCAATATCAGACAGATAACTGATAAAATTCATGCATGTGGTGGTCAGGTTTATATGGATGGTGCAAACATGAATGCTCAAGTTGGACTGACAAACCCCAAAATAATTGGGTCTGATGTATGCCACCTTAACTTACATAAAACCTTTGCCATCCCCCATGGAGGCGGTGGTCCAGGCGTTGGTCCAATTTGTGTAGCGGAACATTTAGCCAGGTTCCTTCCCTCACATCCAATAGTCAAAACGGGTGGGGAAGAAAGTATTGATGCTCTATCTGCTGCGCCATGGGGATCTGCTTCGGCTTGTTTAATTTCTTATGGATATGTCAAAATGCTTGGAGCTAAAGGTTTAAAACGTGCAAGTGAAATCGCCATTTTAAATGCTAATTATATAAAGAAAAGGCTAGAAGGAGCTTTTGATATTCTGTATACTGGAGCTAATGGAAGATCTGCTCATGAATTGATTATCGATTGCCGACCATTCAAAAATCAAAACGTCGAAGTGGTAGATATCGCCAAAAGATTAATAGATTATGGCTTTCATGCTCCAACAGTTTCTTTTCCAGTCTCAGGAACTATGATGATTGAGCCCACTGAGAGTGAAAGCTTAGAAGAAATTAACCGTTTTTGTGATGCAATGATCTCAATAAGAATGGAGATAAATTGTAAGGACGCATCAAGTGAAATGATACTAAAAAATGCCCCTCATACACTTATGATGGTCAGTGGAGATGTATGGGAATTACCATACACAAGACAAAAAGCAGCTTATCCGCTGGCATATGTTTCTGAGAATAAATTCTGGCCCTCTGTAAGAAGAGTTGATGAAGCATTTGGCGATCGTAATTTAATTTGTAGCTGTGCTTCAATCGATAGTTATGTAAACATTTAATTAACAGTATTTTAAGCTATTATTTAAGTCTATTTTTCAACTTTCAAACTATATTGAATATCGTCATGTTTTTTTAAAACTCTAGCAATAATTTTCATTTAAACATTACTATTGTCCTGTATTATGAGTTTTAAAATAACAGGTAGCGGTAGTTTTATTCCATCAGTTGTCGAAAATAATGATAAGTTTTTAAGTAGTTCTTTTTGTGACGAGTCAGGAACTGAATTTGATATTGACAACCAAACTATTATTAATAAATTCAATTCTATTACAGGAATCGTTGAGAGAAAATATATTTCCTCAGATTTAACTACTTCAGATATTGCTTTCCAGGCGGCTAAAAACGCTTTAAAAGATGCTAACATTGATCCAGAAACATTAGATTATATTATTGTAGCTCACAATTTTGGAGACATAACCTGCAACAGTAATCAAGTTGACACCCTACCAAGTCTAGCGTCTCGAGTGAAGTCAAAATTGAAAATTAAAAATCCTGAATGTGTTGCATATGATATTTTATTTGGCTGCCCAGGCTGGGTTGAGGGAATGATTCAAGCACAGGCATTTATGAAGGCTGAAATGGCAAAAAAATGCTTAATTATTGGAGCAGATGCTCTTTCTCGAGTGATTGATCCTCATGACCGAGACTCAATGATCTATGCAGATGGAGCGGGAGCGACAATCCTAGAAAAGTGTAATCTTGAGGGTGGAATTTTATCTCATAGCACCTTGACTTTCACCGCTGAGGACGAAGCTGACTTTATTTTTTATGGTGAATCCCATAATAAAACGGAGTGTAATGGTGACAAATTTATTAAAATGCAAGGGCGAAAAGTATACGAATTTGCTTTGATAAATGTACCTGCAGCCATGAAAAAATGCCTCGATCATTCTGGAATTCCAATAGAAAATCTCAAGAAAATCTTTATACACCAAGCCAATAAAAAAATGGATGAAGCAATTGTCAAAAGATTCTTTAGACTTTACAAAGCTCCAATGCCTAATGATATTCTCCCAATGAATATTGAGGAATTTGGTAATAGCTCAGTAGCTACGGTACCTACATTATTTAATTTAGTCCTCAAAAAAAACTATATGGGACACTCAATTTCTAAAGGAGATATCATTTTATTTGCCAGTGTTGGAGCGGGCATGAATATTAATGCCATCACTTATCAAGTTTAAATGCCGCTTGATAAATAAACCCAACTATAATAACGGTTAATTACGTAAATTTGTATTGTATGAGAGTATTTCGGAATATAGGTACTTACTCTATTATGATAGGGAAGGTGTTTGGGAGATTCACTAGGTGGAGTGTGATGAAAGGTCTTATCATTAAGGAAATCGACTCATTGATTATAGGATCAATCGGAATAGTATCATTCATATCATTTTTTGTTGGTGGGGTAGTCGCAATACAAACAGCCTTAAACTTAAACAACCCGCTTTTGCCTAAAAACCTCATTGGATTTGCTACAAGACAATCTGTTATTTTAGAATTTGCTCCCACATTTATCTCAGTCATCATGGCTGGTAAAGTAGGCTCATTTATAACATCTAGCCTTGGTACAATGCGTGTTACAGAGCAAATTGATGCTTTAAAAGTAATGGGGATTAATACTTATAATTATCTAATTTTCCCAAAGATAGTTGCTTTACTTCTTTATCCCTTTATTATTACCATTTCAATGTTCTTGGGAATTTTTGGAGGCTATGTAGCTTCAATTTATGGGGGGTTTTGCTCTAGTGCTGATTTTATTGAAGGGATACAATTAGATTTCATACCGTTTCACATAAGCTATGCTTTCATTAAAACTGCTTTTTTTGCTTTTATTTTAGCTACTATTCCATCCTATCATGGGTATTTCCTTAAGGGGGGCGCTCTAGAGGTTGGTAAAGCAAGTACAACATCTTTTGTATGGACTAGTGTATTGATTATTGTAACTAATTACATTATAACCCAATTGTTACTCACATCATGATTACTATAAAAAATTTAAATAAAACCTTTGCTGGAGCGGTCGTTCTAAATGATATTTCAACTGAATTTGAAAATGGTAAAACCAATTTGATAATTGGTCAAAGTGGGTCAGGTAAAACCGTATTATTAAAATGCATATTGGGACTATTTGGTATTGACAGCGGCGAGATATTTTTTGACAAAAAGTCATTCCAAAAAATGAATATCAAACAAAGAAGCGTCATTAGACAGGAAATTGGAATGGTTTTTCAGGGAAGTGCACTTTTTGACTCTATGACAGTAGAAGAAAATATAATGTTTCCGATGCAAATGCTAACCCAGAAAGGATTTGAAGAAATGCAAGTTAGGGCCAATCAAGTAATTGAACGTGTTAATCTCGTTAATGCAAATAAAAAACTACCCTCTGAACTTTCAGGTGGTATGCAAAAAAGGGTTGCTATAGCCCGAGCGATTGTAATGAATCCTAAATACCTTTTTTGTGATGAACCAAATTCTGGTTTAGACCCTAAGACCTCGACTATTATTGACAATCTAATTCAGGAAATCACAGAGGAATATGAAATCACTACAATAATTAATACTCATGACATGAATTCCGTTATGGAAATTGGTGAAAAGGTTTTATTCTTAGAAAATGGAAACAAGGGTTGGGAAGGTTCCAATAAAGAGGTTTTCAATACAGATAATCAAACAGTGAGTAACTTTATATACTCATCTAATCTCTTTAAAAAGGTTCGAAAAGTATACAGAAACGAAAACGATAATTAATCTTCTAGTTTATTTTGAACTTTCTCTGAAAGGCCTTTCACTTCTTGATCTTTATCAATTGGACAGATCATCAATACATCCTCACTATCAACGATTATAAAATCACTTAGACCTGAGATAACGATTTTCTTGTTAGGGTTTGATTTAATAAGATTATTGGATGATTGGTTTAAATAAACTTTAGAATTAATAACAACATTTTTAGCTGCGTCTTTTGTATTTAAATCATATATCGATTTCCAACTTCCTAAATCATCCCAGTCAAAACTAGCAGGAATCATGTTAATTAGATTAGACTTTTCCATCAGGGCATAATCAATAGAAATATTTTCTGCCAACGGATATTTTTTGGAAATAAACTTCTTTTCATCAGGGGTGTTTAATTTGCTAAATCCTGCATTAAATAAGTCAAAAAGCTTGGGTGCATTTTCTTTAAAACCATGTATCACAGCATTGACGGACCATACAAATATTCCAGAATTCCAGTAGTAATTACCTGAATCAATCAGGGACTTTGCCTTATTCTCATCAGGCTTTTCAGTAAACTCCAAAACAGTTTTCAATCTATTCTCGTCTGCTATTACAGAAATATATCCAAAGCCCGTAGCTGGGAAAGTAGGTTCAATCCCAAAGGTGATTAAATTTTCATTTCCTGCAGATGCTAGTGCAAATTCCATATCACTTTTAAAAATCACTTCATTTTTAATACTGTGATCACTCGGTGAAACAATTATTATAGCGTTTGGATTACGTTTTTGAATTTTGAGACTAGCTAGAAGAATACAAGGGGCGGTATTTCTTCGATCTGGTTCAGAAATTATTTGATCCTCATTCAGTTTATCCCCCAATTGATTCAAAATTATTTTTCGGTATCGGAGTTGAGTTACTATATAAATATTTTCTGTAGGAACAATTTTTTCTAAACGGTTGAATGTAGTTTGAAGTAATGAACTGCCATTCCCTATCATGTCAATGAACTGCTTGGGATAATCTGGGGTACTTGAAGGCCAAAAGCGAGCTCCAATTCCACCTGCCATTACTATTGCAAAGTGATTATTGTCCATTTCTTTGAATCCTTTTTACCTGAGCATGGGGGCTAAAAAAGTATTTTCTTCCGGTCGATACTTCATCACATTCATACTTTTTTTTTCTCTTTGAACCCAGAGCAAATTTTCTTCCATTATCAGTCTTAAAAATTGTTCCATAATCCAATTCAAAAATATAGTTTTTTTCGGTTTCAGGGTCGAATTTATTAAGCTCAATGACAAGATTAAAATCAACATCGGTAGAAGCTCTTGGATTCTTAAAATGAAGAGCCAGTAAATTAAGTAGATCCTTTGGGAAAATTTTAGGGTTTAAAAAAGGAGTCATTAATTTCTGGTAGCAACTTTTCCATTCCTTGCCGTGAGGCTTTATAGAATACCCGAAATCCTTGAAGGCCACCAGATGTGCAATTTCGTGAATTAGTGTAATAAGAAAGCGATACGGATTTGAAGAGTTATTGACTGAAATTCGATGAACTCCTTTTGAAAGCATCCTAAAATCTCCGTGTTTAGTATTACGTCTTGGGACTATAAGCAAGTTAACTTTCCAATAATTAAAGTATTTGGAAAGAACTGGTATTGCAGCATTTGGCACATAATCTTGGAAAACATAGATCTGATCTTGAATTTTATTCATGGCGTGCTAGAGGAGATAGGTAATACTTTTCCATTGTAGAGCTGTTGACCCTTAAGAGCAAACTCAAGAATGTAAGTCGCCATTTTCTTTGCAGAAATAGGGGCTTTATAACCGGGAAAAGCTTCTTCTAACATTTCAGTTTGGACGGCTCCCAATGCCAAAGCATTAAAAGCGGGGCCACTTTCTTTAAATTCCTCCGCCAATAATTCAGTTAGAATAATTAGTCCTGCTTTGCTACTTGAATAGGCAGACAAACCAGGAAATTTGGTAGTTCCTTGCACCCCTCCCATACTGCTAATATTTACCACATGCCCTTGCGATGTCATCATGGGAAAAATTAGACGAATTA
The DNA here is from genome assembly GCA_902515395.1 of uncultured Bacteroidota bacterium. GTDB lineage: Bacteria > Bacteroidota > Bacteroidia > Flavobacteriales > Flavobacteriaceae > UBA8316. The sequence goes on from CABXUL010000005.1 coordinate 73,908, forward strand.
ATGACGCTACTGCAAAAATATTAACCTGATAAACTTTTTTAAATTCCTCGCATGAAGTTTCAAGAAATGGTTTATTAATTAAGCTCCCTGCGCTGTTTATCAATGCATCAACTTTAGAAAATGATTTACTAATTGTTTTAATAAAATCCTGAATGGCAGTTTCATGACTCAGGTCAACTGCAAAAGGATAAATGTTTTCAATACCCAATAAGGGCTTGATGTTTCTAGACAAGGCAATTACTTGATACCCCTTGATGGCAGCTTGTGTACAGATTTCGCGCCCTATTCCCCTACTGGCACCGGTAACAATTAGGGTTTTCATTTTGTCTTTTTTTAAATCAATCGAATGATTTATTAGTTTTTTGAAACCAATAATTTAATTGGGTTTTCAATATACAGCCTAAGGGTTTGTAAAAATTGTGCTCCTGTAGCACCATCAACTGTCCTGTGGTCACAGGCCAAAGTCAGTTTCATAGTATTTCCAACAATGACATTATTTTCTTTTACAACAGGTTTTTTCTCAATTGCCCCAACAGAGAGAATTGCTGAGTTTGGTTGATTAATTATGGAAGTAAATTCCTGTATCCCGAACATCCCTAAATTAGAAACGGTGAAAGTACTTCCTTCAATTTCTGAGGGGGTTAATTTTTTATCTCTAGCCCTTAAAGCAAAATCTTTGACTATAGTCCCAATTTGTCTTAAATCCAACTCATCAGTAAACTTTACAACCGGCACGATCAAACCATCCTCAACGGCAACAGCTACTCCCAAATGAACATGATGATTTTGAACTGTTTTTTCATCAAACCACTGGGAGTTTACTTCTGGGTGTTCTTTAAGTGAGAGAGCAACAGCTTTCAAAACAATGTCATTAAATGAAATCTTGGTCTCCGGTAGGGTATTAAATTGAGTTCTGAAAGCGATCGCATTGTCCATATCTAATTCCACGCCCAAATAGTAATGGGGAGCAGAAAATTTTGATTCGGTAAGGCGTTTTGCAATTGCCTTTCTCATGTTATTATTGGCAGTTTCAGTGACACTCTCTAAACCACTTGATACAGGCATTGAAATAAAGCCAAATCCACCTTTAAAATTCTCAATATCTCGCTTGATAATCCTACCGCCTTCTCCAGTTCCTTTAACCATTCCTAGGTCAACACCTTTTTCCTCAGCCAATTTTTTGGCTAAAGGAGAAGCAATTAATCTTCCGTTTAAACTTTGGGGAATAGCCGATTTTTGGGGCTGGGCAGTTATTGGTTTTACAGTTACATTCTTTTCATCATCTTTAACGAGAGGAGGATTATCAACAACTGGAGTAGCTGTTTTAACCTCTTTAGCTAAATTTTCACTTAGTGCAGCTTTGACTAGCTCTGGATCGGTACCCTCATTACCTATTGCCGCCAAAACTGAATCTACAGGGGCAGAAGCTCCCTCATCCAAACCTATATGAAGTAGCACACCCGAATAAAAGGATTCAAACTCCATAGTTGCCTTATCAGTCTCAATTTCAGCTAAAATGTCACCTTCAGAAACCTTATCTCCTACTTTTTTATTCCATTTGGCAACGGTTCCTTCCTCCATAGTATCACTCAATCGTGGCATGGTAACCACCTCTACACCATCAGGCATTTGTGCTTTTTCATTAGTATTAACTTCCGAATCATCTGGTTTCAGCTTTTCTTCTTCCTGAAGCACTTCAGTAGATTTACCACCAAGGATGGCAGAAATATCCTCTCCTCTTTCTCCAATTATAGCTAGTAGCGAATCTACCGGAGCCGTTCCACCTTCTTGAATACCAATATGCAATAGTACTCCTTCCTGAAAGGACTCAAATTCCATGGTGGCCTTATCTGTCTCTATTTCAGCAACTATATCCCCTTCTTTGACAAAATCCCCCACTTTAATAAACCATTTAGCAACGGTACCTTCTTCCATTGTATCGCTCAAGCGTGGCATATTTACTAATTCAGCCATACTATTCTAATTTGTGTTTAATAAAAGGGTAATCTCCCTGTTCGTATACGGCATCATACATTACGGATTTTTCAGGGAATGGAGATTCCTCGGCAAATTTTTGACATTCCAAAACAGCTGCTTTGACATTGGCATCAATTTCATCCAACTGTTTTTGTGTAGAATATTTATTTTTAAGAATTACTTCTTTGACCTGGGTAATGGGATCAATTTTTCTGTATTCCTCAACTTCCTCCTTAGTTCTGTACTTTTGTGCGTCGGACATTGAGTGTCCTCTATAGCGGTATGTTTTCATTTCAAGGAAAGATGGTCCTTTTCCAGTTCGCGCTAGTTTTATTGCTTTGTCGAGAGCCTCAGCTACCGCAACAGGATCCATCCCATCAACTGGGCCACAGGGCATCTCGTAACCCAAACCTAATTTCCAAATTTCCTGATGGCTTGCTGTTCGGGCAACTGAGGTTCCCATTGCATAACCATTATTTTCAACAACAAATACTACAGGTAATTGCCACAGAGTTGCCAAATTAAGGGTTTCATGAAGCGACCCCTGTCTAACTGCGCCATCTCCCATAAAACAAAGGGTCACGTTATCTCTGTTGAAATACTTATCTCCAAAAGCCATCCCCGCACCTAATGGTATTTGTCCTCCGACGATTCCATGTCCTCCGTGGAATCTTTTTTCCTTAGAAAAAATATGCATTGATCCACCTAACCCCATTGAAGTTCCAGTTGATTTACCAAAAAGCTCAGCCATTACCCGTTTAGGGTCGACTCCCATACCAATGGGCTGAACGTGATTTCTATATGCAGTAATCATCCTGTCTTTATCAGGATCCATTGCATGTAATGCACCAGCAAGAACAGCCTCTTGTCCATTATAAAGATGTAAAAAACCCCTTACTTTTTGTTGAATATAAACGGCAGCTAATTTGTCTTCGAATTTCCTCCAAAATAGCATGTCTTTATACCATTTTAGATAGATAGATTTATTTACTTTCTTCATTAAACGAATTGTACAAACAAATTAAAATTATTGTCAAAATTACTGAATTCAATCCTTTTGATAAAAATTATCTGCTAAATAATTATAAGTTAGATTAAATGAAAGTCTTGAAGGAAAATTTTTCTATATTCTATGCTCCCCCATCTAAACTATCAAAATTAAAGGTGAGAGAAAATCTTAGTGTATTTTCTAATGGATTTCTAATTTTTGAAGTAGAAGATAGATAAGAAATATCAATATTAGTATTATTGTATTTAAATCCGGCACCAAAAGTCAAATACCTTCTAGAGCCCTTTTCCTCACTTTCATTGAAATAACCGGTTCGCAGCGCAAAATTTTCACCAAATTTATACTCAGTTCCCACTGCCCATGTAATTTCTTTTAATTCTTCCTCAGTCCCATTGGGGGCGTCACGAAAAGATTCCAAAATTCCCTTAAAAAAACTAACATCTGGCTGACGGTAATAAAGGTTATTATTTTCATCGTAGAAAGCTATTGGAGAAGGCACTAAAAGTTTAGAAAATTCAATATTTAATCCTAAAACATTAGATTCGTCTAGGATGATATCAATTCCACTTCCAACCCTAAGGTTAGTAGGAATAAAATCCTTTTGCCCCCCCTCATCATATTTGAGCCTAGGTCCTATATTAGATACATTAAAGCCAGTTCTAAAAACCGCATCTTTATTACCCATTCCAAATGAGTTACTTTGGTAAAATCCTGCAATATCAACGCCAAGAGTATTAGCAGAGGTTGCATCCATATCTACATTTATTTTTAAATCTGACCTTATGTATCTTCCAGCTACAGACATAGAAAACTTTTCACTCAGTTTAAGAGAATATGAAATGTCAAGAGTAATTTCATTTGGTCTCTTAGAGCCCTGGTCAATAATAGTGCCAGCAATACTTTCATTAAACTGAATATTTCCTAAACTAAAGTATTTTAAACTAGTAGCCCATGCACTTCTTTCATTTATTTTTTTAAAATAAGTAAGGCTTCCTAAAAAAATGTCATCTACCAATTGCCTTAAATAAGGAGTGTAGCTTAACCCTAACCCATTTTCACTTTCAATGAAAGCATATTTTGCAGGATTCCACTGCTGTGCATAAGCATCTGGAGAAGTTGCGACTCCAAGTTCTCCCATTCCTCCAGCTCTTGCATCAGGTGTAATTAATAAAAAAGGAACGCCAGTAGTAATTACACGTTCTTGCGCATTAACAGTAAGGAAATTAACAGATATTAAAAAAAAATAGATAATTGAAATCCTCATAAAACCTTAGTTATAAATAGACAACGAAGATATTCTTTTAATGTTGTGTCTAAGTCAACAAGTTGTTAACAGACAATTTGATCTTTTTACCTGAATTATCATAATAAATCATTTTTTACAACGTTAAGATATTTGTGTTGGTGAAACAAAATGATTGTAAGTATAAAATTAAAAACACAGATTATTAGTATATTGCAATAAAATTAAAGACATACTGTCCTCATGAAAATTAATTTTTTACAAAAGAACATTCTATTTCTTGTATTTTCATCGCTTATTTTATCCTGTGGCGGAAGAAATAATGTATCACGTGCAACCGGTTGGGGAATTAACTCTAAACAAGGTGGTTTTCAATATAACGTAGATTTTGACGACCAAGAGACGGGTCCTGGATTAGTTTTTGTTGAAGGTGGCACATACACTAAAGGTCAAGTTCAAGACGATGTATTACACGATTGGAACAATTCTCCTACCCAACAACATGTAATGTCGTTCTACATTGACGAAACGGAGGTTACCAACTTGATGTACATGGAATATTTAGATTGGCTAGAAACTGTATTTCCTTTAAGTAATGAGGATTATCGACAAATATATAAAGGAGCTCTTCCTGACACATTAGTTTGGAGAAATACTTTGGGCTACATGGAAGAATTAACTTCGAATTATCTAAGACACCCTGCATATGCTGAATATCCAGTAGTAGGAGTTAATTGGCTTCAGGCAGTCCAATTTGCTGAATGGAGGACTAACCGAGTCAATGAATTCCTTTTGGAAAGAGAAGCCTACATTCAAAAAGATGTAAGATATAGTGAAGCAGATGGGGGTATTGTCAATTCTAATAGTACTTTTAGTACGGATGCATACCTTAAAAGACCAAAAACTGCCTATGGTGGTTTGATGGCCTCAGATAGCTTAATGGGTAAAAGAGGAACAATGAAAAAAGATACCGCAACCATTAACGTATATGCAGGTGTTGAAAAAGGGCTATTGCAACCCTCATACCGACTCCCCACTGAAACTGAGTGGGAATATGCAGCTATTGCACTTGTTGGTGACAGAGAATACAATACATACCGCGGAAAGAAAAAATATCCTTGGTCAGGTGAATATACCCGATCTGATGAGAGAAGAAGTGAAGGAGATCAACTTGCAAATTTTAAGTTTGGTAGAGGAGATTATGGAGGTATAGCTGGATGGTCAGATGATGGAGGAGATATTACTGTTCAAGTAAAAAGTTATCCCCCTAATGATTTCGGAGTTTATGACATGGCTGGTAATGTAGCTGAGTGGGTTTCTGACGTTTATAGACCTATTATTGACGATGAAGCAAACGATTTTAATTATTTTCGAGGAAATATTTTTTTAAAAAATGCAATTGGTGAAGATGGTACTGCAACTATTATATCTCCAGATGAATTAGTTTATGATACCTTGCCTAATGGTAGGGTTCTGCTAAAGAGACTACCCGGTCAATTAGAACAAGTTCCTATAGATGAGGAAGATACTTTTTTAAGACAAAATTTTTCTGAAAGTGATAATCGAAATTTTCGTGACGGAGACATAGAATCAACACGATTATATGAAATTGACAAAAATTCTATTGTAGATAACACTGATAGGAGACCAGAATCAGCCTTGATGTACGATGCCCCAAACCACCCCAAAATGACTAAAGATCAAGATGGTAAAATAAACAGAAATATTGATGATGCTAATAGTCGAACATCACTAATTACAGATGAGGTCAGGGTCTACAAAGGTGGTTCATGGAAAGATCGCGCTTACTGGTTGGATCCCGCACAAAGAAGATATCTTCCTCAGTATATTGCAACTGATTACATCGGCTTTCGCTGCGCCATGTCCCGTTTAGGTCAAAAAAGTAAAATTAAGAAAACCGCAAGACACAAACGCGGCAGATAATCTAATGAAGGCATCTAAACGATGCCTTTTTTTTTATTATGAATCCAGCAGAACTCCATGAATATTTTAAAATTACTTCGGGAGTAAAAACAGACAGCAGGCTCATTAAAGATGACTGTTTATTCTTTGCTCTGAAAGGCCATAACTTCGATGGAAACGAATTTGCAATTGAAGCTCTTAAAAAAGGGGCAAAATTTGCTGTAGTAGATAGATCAAGTATCGCCAAAAAAAGTAATAAATTAATACTAGTTGAGGATAGTTTACAAGCGCTTCAGCAACTTGCACAATACCATAGAAAAAAATTAGGCACCAAAATTATAGCCCTTACAGGAAGTAATGGAAAAACAACAACAAAAGAATTAATTCTTAGTGTTCTTTCCCAAAAATATAATACACAAGGGACCTTTGGAAATCTTAATAACCATATTGGTGTTCCTCTTACTTTATTAGAATTCGATAAAAACACTAAAATTGGAGTTGTTGAAATGGGTGCAAATCACGTTGGAGAAATTGATTTTTTAACCAAAATGATTGATCCTAACTTTGGATTGATAACCAATTTCGGACATGCCCACCTAGAAGGCTTTGGAAGTTTTGAAGGAATTATTAAAGGAAAATCTGAATTATTCGAATACCTTCTTTGTAAATCAGGAACCTGCTTTTTAAACATAGATGATCCCCTTCAGAGAAAATGGCTAAATAAATTGAACTCCTATACATTTGGCCAGGATAATAATGCAAATTGTCAAATAAATTATTTCAGGGAAAATTTTAAGCCTTTAAGTATTAGTTTTCAAAATATGACCATAAAAAGTAAAATTTATGGTGATTATAATTTTAGCAATATTTCCGCTGCAGTTGCTATTGGAAGATATTTTAAGTTGAGCTTTGATGAAATAAAAAAAGGAATTACCTCTTTTTTACCCTCTAATAACCGATCTCAAATAATTATAAAAGGTAGTAATCGCATCACTCTGGATGCATACAATGCAAATCCTTCAAGTATGGAAGCTTCTATTTCTTCTTTTTGTTTGGAAAAACAAAAGAAATCAGTTGTTATTTTGGGTGACATGTTAGAGTTAGGGAGGTATGCAGTAATTGCCCACCAATCTGTAATTCAACAAATAATCGATTCTGACATAGATGAGGTTTTAACAATCGGGGAATATTTTTTGGAAACTAAATCTAAGGATCAAAGACTAAAAAAATTCAAGACAATAACTGAAGCTGAAAAATATATTTTAAAAAAGAGCTACGTCGATAGAGATTTCTTAATAAAGGGTTCAAGAGGGATTGCCCTTGAACGACTAATAGAATTACTTTAACCTACTTAAGGCCGGCTCCTTTAATTATTTCTTTTACTATCTCAGGATTAAGTAATGTTGAGATATCTCCAAGATTAGATAAATCTTTACTTGCAACCTTCCTTAGGATTCTTCGCATGATTTTTCCAGATCTGGTTTTGGGTAAACCCGAAACAATTTGAACCTGTTCCGGTTTTGCAATAGGCCCAATTATTTTTCTTACTAGTTGTTTAATTTCCTCTTGTAAAATTTCATTTGATTTTATTGAGTTATCACAAATAGCGAAAGCATATATACCTTGACCCTTTATTTCATGAGGAAAACCTACTACAGCTGATTCAATAACATCAGAATGTTCATCGATTGCGTTTTCAACCTCAGCTGTTCCCATTCGATGACCTGATACATTAATTACATCGTCAACTCTTCCTAATATCCTAAGATAACCATCATGATCCCTTTTCACTCCATCACCAGTAAAATACATACCTTTATAAGTAGAGAAATAGGTTTCTTTGCAACGTTTATGGTCTCCATAAGTGGTTCTTATCATTGATGGCCATGGAAATTTAATGCAAAGGTTCCCTTCTACATTATTCCCAATCAGTTCTTTGCCATCAGTGTCAACTATTACTGGCTGAACTCCAGGAAGAGGAAGAGATGCATGGGAGGGTTTATTTGGGGTGATTCCTGCCAAGGGTGAAATCATGATTCCACCTGTTTCAGTTTGCCACCAAGTATCTACTAAAGGGCATCTCCCCTTTCCAATGTGTTCATGATACCAATGCCAAGCCTCCTCGTTTATTGGCTCTCCAACTGATCCAATTACTTTCAAAGAGCTTAAATCAAATTTCTCTACGTGATCGGTACCATGAACTTGAAGTGCTCTTATTGCAGTAGGTGCAGTATAAAATTGATTTACTTTATATTTTTCTATAATTTCCCAAAACCGCCCCGGGTGCGGATAGGTTGGAATCCCTTCAAACATTAATGTAGTCGCTCCTGCTAACAATGGTCCATAAACGATATAAGAATGACCAGTAATCCATCCGATATCTGCAGTACACCAGTAAATGTCATCTTCCTGATATTGGAAAACATTTACAAAAGAATAATAAGTATAGATCATGTATCCAGCATTAGTGTGAACAACCCCTTTGGGCTTTCCAGTAGAACCTGACGTATATAAAATGAACAATAAATCTTCTGAGTCCATCTCCTCCGCTATATTCTCCTCAGATTGGC
>CABXUL010000006.1 GCA_902515395.1 uncultured Bacteroidota bacterium
GGTCTTTTTGGTTATTAGTTTAATAGTAGTTGTACTTTATTTTGACAAAAAATCAAACCCTTAAAAAATCTTCATGAAGTATTTTGATAGTAATGCGATAAAAAATTTTAAAAAAGTTTATAGATTAAACATGATAAATAGTATTACGGGATATAAATCTGCGAACATGATTGGCACTCGTTCTAATTCTGGAAATGAAAATTTGGCTATTTTCAGCTCAGTAACTCACCTTGGCAGTAACCCTCCGCTTTTAAGTTTTACCTTAAGACCCAATACCGTTCCTAGGCATACTTATAAGAATTTTAGAGAAAATAAAGTTTTTACAGTTAACCATGTCACGTTATATCAAATCGAGGATGCTCATCATACAAGTGCAAAATACGATGAAGAAATCTCCGAATTTAATCAAACAGCTTTGAGCCCTGAATACAAGAATGACTTTTACGCCCCGTTTGTTAAAGGCTCGCCAGTTCAATTAGGCTGTCGATACCTTAACGAATACGATATCATAGAAAATGGATGCGTATTGATTGTCGCTTCAATTGAGCATATTTTTATAGAAAATCAACTACTCAAGGATGACGGTTGGGTAAAGCTAGAGGATGGGGATGTAATGACAATAAATGGACTGGATGGGTACGCCCTGCCTAAACTGCACAAAAGACTCGATTATGCTAGACCTAAAACTATTTAAAAACCCTAATTATATTCTTTGATTTAATTTAATATGGAGTTTATAAATAATGATATAATGACTTATGCAATTCAATATACCCAGGATGAATCTGAACTACTAAAGTCATTAAATAAAGAAACGCATCAGAAAATCCTTCAACCTAGAATGATTAGTGGACATTTTCAAGGGAGATTTTTAAGTTTTGTTGCAAAACTAATCAAACCTAAGAAAATTCTTGAAATAGGTACTTTTACTGGCTATGCTACACTTTGTCTTGCTGAGGGGCTGACTAAAGATGGTGAGATTCACACCATTGATACAAATGAAGAACTGGTTGATTTCCAAAAAAAATATTTTGACCAAAGTGTATTCAAAAATCAAATATTTCCTTATTTAGGTGAAGCTAAAAATATAATTCCAAAATTGGACCTAAAGCTTGACTTAGTATTTATAGATGCTGATAAAATCAATTACCCTATTTACTTAGAAATGGTTGTGGCAAAATTGAAAAAAGGAGGAGTTTTAATCGCTGACAATGTATTATGGAGTGGAAAAGTTCTAAATAAACAAAAAAAAAGCCTTGATTCGGAAACTAATAGTGTTAAGCTTTTTAATGAACTTGTTAAAAAAGACAAGCGGTTAGAAACAGTCCTTTTACCTATTCGAGATGGGCTAATGATTTGCAAGAAAGTTTAAAGATCCCTTTTAATAGAGTCTGTTAATTCATCAAAGTCGTCCTTGACCTTATCAACTTGCTTCTTGATTTCTTTTCCCACTGACCTTTGGGGATCTTTAGAATCTACTGACTTTTGAATCTCGGATTTTATTTCATTGGTGGCATTTCTAACCTGAGTAACCCCTTTAGCAAGTGTCTTGGCAATTGAGGGGATTTTATCTTCACCAAAAACAAGTAGTACAATAAAAAAAATGAAAATCAATTCTGTCCCGCTGATAAAAAGAAGCATAGCCTAAATTTTCACAAATATATAAAAGGTGAATTTATTACGTTAACCAAATAGGTGTAAAACATTTCAAATCAGCGATTCGTCTTTGACTTAAATTGTTCAAACTCAGAAATGCCTACTTTCTTAGGCCAAACATTGTTTTCGACATCAACATCTGAAGTCTCAAAATCTGGATCTAAAATAACCGATTTAATTTGTTTATTGGTAGCAATAATTTTCTTTACCATTTCATCATTTTTTCTCCAAATCTCAGGAGGGTAATTGACTCGATCTGAGCTTCCATCCATATAATTGTACTCCACTAAAATAGGCATCACTAATCCCCCTGGTTTTTCAAAAGTAATCTCATAAAAGTTTTTGGGCAATTGAAACTTATTATTAATATTTTTATCTAGATAAGTCATAAGATTGTTGGATCCACTTCTGGGCTCTGTTTTCACGTCTTCTTCTTCTAGAAAAACAAATGGGTAATCATCATTAGTAATTCCATATTTATCAATTATTGCTTGGGCTTTAAGAGGTGTATTATTTGTAAACTGAAGTTTTTTCAGACTTTTAATACCGATATCTACATAATCCGTTGTATAAAACCAACCCCTCCAGAACCAATCTAGATCTACAGCTGAAGCATCCTCCATTGTCCTAAAAAAATCTGCTGGGGTGGGATGTTTAAACTTCCATCTATTGGAATAAGTTTTAAAGGCATAGTCAAACAAATCTCGACCCATCACTGTTTCTCTCAAAATATTAAGTGCGGTAGCAGGTTTTCCATAGGCGTTTGGACCCAATTGATATATATTTTCAGGATTTGACATTATTGGGGATAAGAAACTTTGATCTCCTGCCATATAACCCACAATCCGTTTAGGATCTCCCCTTCTTGAAGGGTAACTCGAGAGGTTATCCATAGATAAAGGGTTTCGCCTAGCAAACTCTTGTTCGGTTAAATATTGCACAAAAGTGTTCAGCCCTTCATCCATCCAGCCCCATTGTCTCTCATCAGAATTTACAATCATAGGAAAGAAATTATGCCCTATTTCGTGAATGATCACGCTGATCATTCCATATTTCTCTCTCATTGAGTAAGTCCCATCCTCATCGGGTCTTCCGTAATTCCAACAAATCATTGGATATTCCATTCCTTGGTTCTTTGAATGAACAGAAACTGCTTTAGGGTAAGGATAATCAAAAGTGAATTTAGAATAGGTTTTTAAAGTCTGAACTACAGCTTTTGTAGAGAACTGCTCCCAAAGCGGATTACCCTCCTTTGGATAAAGGGATACAGCCATAACATTTTTATCTCCAATTTGAACAGCCATCATTTCCCAGATAAATTTTCTAGAGCTTGCAAAGGCAAAATCACGAACATTTTCAGCAATAAATTTCCAAGTCTTTTTATCTTCAGAAAAGCCTTTTTCATTAATCTCTGCCTCTTCTTGACTAACAATGATGACCGGTTCATCAAATGATTTTTCAGCTCTTTTATACCTTCGGTACTGATCACGAGAGAGCACTTCCTTGGGATTTTGTAATGTTCCTGTAGCTTCCAATATATGGTCAGCAGGAACAGTAACGTTGACCTCATAATTTCCAAAGTTCAATGCAAACTCACCATTACCCCAAAATTGATGGTTTTGCCATCCTTCAACATCATTATAAACCGCTAAGCGAGGAAAAAACTGAGCAATAACGTACAATCTATTCCCGTCTTTAGGAAAAGGTTCATAACCTGACCTTGCCCGTTTTTTAACGTGATCGTTTATGTTGTACCACCACTTAATAGAAAATTTGAATTCTTCACCCTTTTTTAACGGTTGTGGAAGATCAACCCGCATCATAGTCATATTTATTGTGTGGCTTAAGGATTGATTGAATTCATCCTTAACCCATTGAATATTAAACCCCCCATCAAAAGGATCCTCTATGTGTCTTGCAGCAAAACGATCTACCTGTGACTCATCAATAAGATTATAAATTATATTATGAGCGGTATCTCCCTCAGAGTTTTTTTGCAATGCTGGAGAATCTTTTTTTCTAATGTTTTGATCTAATTGTAACCACAAATATTCAAGTACATCAGGAGAATTATTAGTGTAAGTAATCTCTTCTTCTCCATATAATCTTTTATTTTTATCATCCAATTCTACATCGATTACATAGTCAACCTTTTGTTGATAATAATCTTCACCTGGAGCACCTGATGCTGTTCTAAACTTATTCGGGGTAGGCAACTCCTCTTTCAACTGCTTAAATTTATTACCATTAATATGACCCTGAGAGGCTTTAGATATATCTTGACCTTGGAGATTAATGAAAAACGTCAACAATATTGCAGTAGAAAAAAATATTTTTAATTTTTTCATAGATAAGAGTATTTCACTAATACTAAATTAAGATAATTTTGCCTATTAATATTAACCAGTAACTATTTAGAAAGATTAAGTTCAATGTCAAATGTATGCTTTGAAGGCACACTCAAAAAACTTCTTCTTCTTCCCTGGCTTCGGAAATGTAAAATATTTTTTTGATCATCTGTAAAATCAAAGAGTAAAGTGTTTTTGACGTCAAAATTTATTACAGTACTGTCCAATAAAATTTCTAAGTATGCAACCAATAAATCGTTACGGTAAATTTTACCCAAGTAATCAAATGGAAGATCACGTTCATTGGATTTGAATACCAAGTTCATTTGAAAATATTTTTTTGTTAAACTGTCGACCAGATCAGCATTATTATCGGGATTTAATTTAATTCCTGAAGCCATTTTTTTTAAAGCAAATTCAAAGTCGTCAGCAAAAACCTGAGCCGTAATTTGTAAACTTCTTTCATCAGGAATAAACTTAATTGATGTAGTTGATACGTAGAATTTATGTAAAGTAAAACTAGATAAAATAAATACAGTCAAAAAAATAAGGGAAATAATTCTCATGCAACATTAAAATTTACTCCGGTATTTTTTACTCTGCATTATAAGATAATCTATGAGCTGAAACTGCTGACTTTGGTTAAGTAATTTTTGAGATGGCAAATTATCATCTATATGTTCTAAAAATCCAACTATCTGATCATCCCTAAGCTCAAGATCAGTCTTAAAAAAAGAAATATCGAATACATAACTGAGTACCTCGCTAGGCTTTAAATTTCTTTTTTCTTCTTCAGTTTTATTACTTACTATTTTTGCTATCAGCTTAGCAATATTAATTAGGTTAAGACCGTTATTTAGTTGACCTTGTCTGACTATTGTATTTTCTAGACGAGTTGATTTGTCCCTTTCATAATCAAAACCTTTGAACTCTTCTTCCTTCAAATTAAGAAATTTTTCAGTATCATCAGGCGTGATAACAACCTCCTCTAAAGCGTTAATTTTCTCATTAACCGTAATAATAAGTCTATTTTTTTGAATGATTTCTGGAGTGATTTCGACTGTACGGATCATGTATTGAACCGAAGAAAAAACCACTTCATCTCCAGTTTTAACTGGAATTTCAAATGCCCCCTCCCCATCAGTAATAGTATTTATTTGAGCAGTAATGTTGACTACATTGGCAGCTACGACATTAACATTACGATAGATTAGCCTTCCTTTGATTGGTATCCTGTCCTGGGCAAAGGCAATCACTTGAAAAATAAGAAAGAATATCAAAAGTTTAAATTTCATAATCTAAAGATAAAAGCTAATTTGAAGATAGTCGTTAAAAGGTTATTTATTTATTAAATTTCCAATATAAATTGATTTTAATAGTTTTGAAAAGCATATGACCATAAAAAGTATAAGCGCTAAAGATACATTTACTGTAAGACACCCTGTTCTTCGACCTGACAGACCAATAGAAGACTGTTACTTTGAATTGGATAATCATGTATCAAGCCTTCATCTGGGTATAGAGTTCAATGGAGAAATTATTGCTGTTTTATCTGCTTTACCAATTCAGTGTGAGAATTTCCCTAATCTTATGAGTATGAGATTAAGAGGTATTGCAACACTTCATCCATTTCAAAAAAAGGGTTTGGGTTCGCAATTGATTATAGAGGTTGAGAAAAGATTACTTAAATTAAAAAAAATTAAATTACTCTGGCTAAATGCTAGGATCAGTGCTAAATCATTTTATCAAAATTTAGGCTATGAGACTATGGGAAAAACTTTTAATATTCAGGGCATTGGAGTCCATCAATTCATGTATAAAAAAATTTTGGAATGAACCGATCCGAATTTTTAAGAACTACTTTAGGAATTATAGCTTTATCCAATACTTCTATGAAACCATTTAAAAATTACGATCCTTTAATTCTGATAGGAAAAGGAAGTCCAAAACTGGTAGGCACAAGCTTTTCAATTTTACCCGAGGTAAAGGTTGCGCTAGAAAAAATGACTCAGGCTGCAAAAAATGATGGAATAGAAATCAAAGTTGTCTCCGCATATCGTTCTTATGACCGACAAAAAAGTATTTGGAATAGTAAATTTGTTCGGTTTGAAAAACAAGGTTTTAAAAGCCTAGCCATTATTGATCAAATCATTAAATACTCCACCATACCTGGTACTTCCAGACATCATTGGGGAACAGATATTGATATTATTGATGGATCCCAAACAAATAAAGGTGATTTGTTAGTCTCAAAAAATTTTCACGGAAGTGGCCCTTTTAACAAACTTAGAAAATGGATGGAGTCGAGTGCTGAAAAATTTGGTTTTCTAAAACCTTATAATCAAGATCCTGAGAGAAAAGGTTTTAATTATGAACCTTGGCATTACAGTTATGCAGAAAAATCTATCCCGATGCTGAATGCCTATTTAGAATTAGATGCTATCTCATTGATAAAGGATGGTGATCTATTGGGTGCAGATTTATTGGATTCAAAATTTATCAAAACCTACCTTAATACTCATATACTGGGAATAGATAAGGCTTTATTATAAATTAACGGATAAATACAGGAGCAAAAGATGATGTTGTATTTTCTTCACTGTAAGCATACCCCCCATAATTAAATCCTAATAAGTTTTCCGTAGTTACTTCTTCTAATTCTAGCAAGTAACGCACCATCATCCCTCTCGCCTTCTTAGCATAGAATGAAATAATCTTTAATTTACCGTTTTTAAAATCTTTGAACTGTGGTGAAATTAAATTGGTATTTAAAAGCTTGGAATTGATTGATGAGAAATATTCGTTGCTCGCTAAATTAACAAAAAGTTCTCCCTCATCTAATTCTTCATTAAGAAAACCTGTCACCTTATCCTTCCAAAACTCATAAAGGTTATTGTCAGAGCCAACAGAAAACTTAGTCCCCATTTCCAATCGGTAAGGCTGAATTAGATCTAATGGTTTTAAAATACCATATAGTCCTGAAAGAATCCTAAGGCTGTTTTGCATAGCGCTAATCTTGCCTTCTGAAAGGGAATATACATCCAAGCCGGAGTAAACATCTCCATCGAAAGCGTAAATAGCTGGACGGGCATTATCTGGATTAAAAGGAGTTTTAAAATTTTGATTTCTTTCCCAGTTTAGATCACCCAACTTATCAGAAATTTTCAACAATTCTGACAATTCTCTAGGAGATTTTTCCCTCAATAATTCATTAATCCGTTTAGCTTCAGCTAAAAAAAATGGGTTAGAGTTTTTATCGGTAGGCAAGTCAGAATCAAAATTGAGAGATTTAGCAGGTGATATAACCATTTTCATAATTCACTTTTTTTCAAATTTATAATGATTTTTGGGGAAAAAAAATTCTATTGAATTATCATAATTTATTGAGATATCAATAATGCTTATGTTTAGAGTAGTTTCTCCAACGTTCAAGGGTAGTTTCAATATCTTTTGGTATTGGGGAGTCAAAATCCATCCAACGATTTGTTTTAGGGTGATTAAACCCAAGAGTTTTCGCATGTAATGCTTGACGAGGTAGGCTGGAGAAACAATTTTGAACAAACTGCTTGTACTTGGTAAAGGTAGTTCCCTTTAGTATTCTATCGCCACCATAGCGAGCATCATTAAACAAAGTGTGTCCTATGTGTTTCATATGGGCTCTAATCTGATGAGTACGACCAGTTTCAAGGCTACATTCGACTAAAGTAACATAACCCAACCTTTCAATAATCCTAAAGTGAGTGATTGCAGTCTTACCGGAACTTCCATCTGGAAATACAGACATTTGAAGACGGTTCTTTGGGTTACGTCCAATGTGACCTTCAATTGTGCCCTCGTCTTCCTTAATTTCACCCCAAACTAAAGCAACATATTTTCTAGACGTAATTTTATCATGAAATTGCTTGGCCAAATTGACCATCGATTCATCTGATTTTGCAATGACAAGTAAACCACTAGTGTCCTTATCAATTCGATGAACTAAACCAGGGCGATTATTAGAATTTAACGGAAGTTTTTCAAAGTGATAAAGTAATCCGTTTATTAATGTACCTGAGTAATTTCCATGCCCTGGATGAACGACCATACCAGCAGCTTTATTAACTACAATAACATCCTGATCTTCATAAAAGATTTCAATAGGTAAATCCTCTGGAACCAAAAGGTTTTCGTGAGGTGGGTTGGAAAGTAAAACTTTAATATTGTCACCCCCTTTAACTTTATAATTTGACTTAATAGTCCTACCGTCCACTTGAATAGCACCTAATTTTACCGCCTGCTGAATTTTACTTCTTGTAGCATTTTCTATACGATTAATCAAAAACTTATCTACTCTGAGAGGTTCCTGTCCTTGATCAGCTTTAAACGAAAAATGCTCATAAAGCTGACCTTCAAGGGCCTCAGAGTTTAAAGGAATATTATTTTCTTTTTCCATTACCCAAAACTAGATCTATTTTAGTTGTTTTTTGTAATAATGTTCCAGGTTCTATTGGCTCCCCCAGATATCTAATTTCTAATACCATATCCCTACCTATATTGTTCTCGTATGATATATCCCCAATGGAGAAACCCACTGATTTTAGTTTTGCCTCAGCATTTCTTCGAGTGATTTGAACAACATTTGGAACACTGATCCTTCTATATCCTGAGGGATTTAAAGTAACATATATTTTACGATTTTTTTTTACCAATTGACCTGCGGAGGGAAGGTGCTCAATTACACTTAATGGTTTAAATTTAGAAGTAAACTTTGAAGAATCAATAATCTCAAATCTTAAATTTTTAGCCTTTATGATTTCCTCAAGTTTAATGATAGAAATACCATTTAAATTAGGAACCTCCTGCATGTCGTTATGATAAGTTACTACTTTAAGAACCCAAAGTATTAGATAAATAAACAAAACCAACACAAGGATTGAAAGAATAATCTGCCTGATAAAAGCTAAACTGAAAAAGAATCTGAAAAAATTCATCGTTTAAAATGTGATCAAAGATAATAAATCACTCGGCTTTTGGATTAATATTAAATGCAATACCTTTGTTAAAAGCTTATTAATGTGAAAAGAGTAGTTGGTATCGCAATGGGAGGTTATGCTTCTGAAAGAGCAATCTCTCTGGAGAGTGGCAATAATGTATACCAAACTCTTAGCTCAGAAAAATGGGAAGTTTACCGACTATTAATTGATAAAAATCAATGGACCGTTCTGGATCAAAAAAACCATGAATTCCGATTAGATCAAAATAATTTAAATTTTAATATCAATGGCAAAAGCCCTCGGTTTGATGTCATTTTTAATGCTGTCCATGGCATTCCAGGAGAGAATGGAGAATTGGCAGCTACTTTGAAATCTCAAAATATTCCTCATACCAGTTGTGACCCCATTGCCGCAGAACTTACTTTCGATAAAAGAAAGTGCCAAGAGTTAGTAAAAAAAACAGGAGTTTCTGTAGCTAAGTCTTTTCGCTTTGACCATGGAGATCATTTTGATGAAGAATTAATTTTGAATGTTGTAGGACTTCCATGTTTTGTAAAACCCAATCGATCTGGGAGTAGCTTTGGAATTATTAAAGTTTACAAGAAAAAAGACTTAAAAGAGGGGATTGTTTCGGCATTGAAAGAGGATTCGGAGCTGATTATCGAATCAGCCCTTGAGGGACCTGAAATCTCCGTAGGTGTGTATACCAAAAACGATAAAGTAATTGTTTTGCCTGCTACGGAAATTATATCCAAAAATGATTTTTTTGATTACCAAGCCAAATACGAAGGTAAATCTGAAGAAATAACCCCTGCAAAACTTGATTCTAGATTGATTGAAAAAGTGAATCAAATTGTTGAGAAACTTTACGTAACACTGGAACTTAAGGGAGTCTGTAGAAGTGAGTTTATATTGGTAGATGGCAATCCTCACCTTCTGGAAATAAATACTGTTCCTGGACTGACTCCGGCCAGTCTGATTCCTCAGCAACTTAAAGCAGCTGGAATAACCTTGACAGATTTTTATGATCAGCTACTTGAACAAGCATTGAAAAAAAACAATTAATTTTGACTTATGAGACGCGCAATTTTTCCAGGTTCCTTTGATCCTATTACGCTAGGTCATCAAGATATTATTGAAAGAAGTATTTCTCTTTTTGATGAAATTATTATAGCGGTGGGAACTAATTCGGATAAAAAATATATGTTTAACCTAGCTCAGCGAATGAAATTCATTGCTGACACCTTTAGGGGAAAAAAATCTATTTCTGTGACCAGCTATGAAGGACTAACAATTGAATTCTGCAAAAAATCTGATGCTGATTTTATAATTCGTGGACTTAGAAATCCTGCCGATTTTGAGTTTGAAAAAGCCATTGCTCATACTAATAGAAGTTTATCTGGCATCGAAACAGTTTTTCTGCTTACTGCAGCTAAAACATCATTTATAAGTAGTAGTATTGTTCGGGAGGTTATATCAAATGAAGGAAATTACACAAAACTGGTCCCTAGTGCTGTTAGGATACAATCTCAACTATAACGCTAAATCCTTAAACAAAATTTTGATATTTTCGTAGGAGTTTTTCATCAATTTAGGAACCTGATCAGTTGTTTTCCATACTGCCTGTAAAATTCCTTCCTCAAACTGCGGAGTTAATGGACCCTCGTATTTAGTATACATCAAATACCAATGAGTTTTTTTGAGCTTGTACTTACCATTTCTAGAAAAGATATGATAGGTAATTGGAAGTGATTTTTTTAAAATTAAATCCCTAACACCAGTCTCCTCCATCACCTCTCTTATCGCTCCATCAGTAATGATCTCATTTTTTTCAACTCGTCCTTTGGGCATATCCCACAAATTATTCCTGTAAATGAATAAAATTTTACTGTTAGCATGTTGAACTACACCGCCCGCTGCAACAACCAGTGGAAAACGTTTTAAGAAATGTTTCCACAGCTTTTTATTATTAGGATGGTACAAATACACTCCCTTGACCTTTTTAGATTTAAGGGCAGTTACAATCAATTTTGCGTTACTAAATTTGATGTAAAAAAATGGAGTATTGTCATTGTGATCCACAATTTCATTAGTTAATTCTATAAATTTTCTATTGAAAAAAACTTTATACATTTGTGTATGATTCATGATCAAAAAATAGCCTTTGAAACTGCTAGATATTTGTTACAAATAAATGCAATTAAATTGAATCCTAAAAATCCTTTTCAATGGGCTAGTGGTTGGAAATCACCAATATATTGTGATAACAGAATTGCATTATCCTTCCCCGAAGTGAGAAACCACCTATGTGATCAACTTGTGGATCAAGCTAGAGAAATTTATGGAGAGAAATTTGTTATCGCTGGAGTAGCAACTGGAGCAATAGGTATAGGAGTATTAGTCGCCAATGCGATGGGACTACCCTTTCTCTATGTTAGGCCTCAACCAAAATCTCATGGAAGGAAAAACCAGATTGAAGGTCAGCTTGACATTGGTGCTAAAGTATTGGTTATAGAAGATCTTATATCTACCGGAAAAAGCAGTTTAGGAGCTGTGAGGGTACTTCAGGATGCTGGAGCAGAGGTACTGGGAATGTTAGCCTTATTTACTTACAATTTCGAAATCTCTAATCAAAACTTTTCGAAAGCAGCTGTACCACTCAACACATTGAGTGATTATGAGCACCTTATCAAAGAAGCAGTAAGCTCAGATTATATTGAACAAGAAGATATGGAGCTTTTACGATCTTGGCGATCTAATCCCACCAAATGGAACACTGATCAGTAAATCATTTCAACTCCGCCGTTCGTAAATTGTATAAGTTTTTTGGATTTTTTTTCTATAATCAATAAACCATGATCGCTCACACCTACTATCCTTCCTAAAAATTTACTACCATTCGTTTTAAATTGACACCATTCCCCTTTTTTGTAGATTGATTTTTCAAAACTAGATAATAATTGGACTTTATCTGGCTTTTTAAGCAAGTTAAAAAAAAGATCAAGCGTTTCGAGTAATTCCTCAAAGACTTTTTTTAGGTCATATTTTTTATTTGTCTGAAGAAACATTGAGCCAGCAGACGGAAGGTCGATAAAAGATTTTTGGTTAACATTTATTCCTATTCCAGTTATAGATGCATTTAACTTTTTTCCCTTTATAATATTTTCAATTAAAACTCCACCAATTTTATTATTAGCTGACAAAATGTCGTTTGGCCATTTTATTTTTAAATTAGGTATTTTAAACTTTTCCAATGTCTCAATAATTGCTAATGTAACTGCACAATTAATTAAAAAAGAATCGTCTGAATTTAATCCTGAAAAACGCTTGAATACGCTAAATGTAATATTTTTTTGACTATCTGATGACCAAACATTAGAATACTGACCTCTCCCTTTGGTCTGATTCATAGTCCAGACAACATCACCGTCATGGCAATTCCCAGATTGTAATTTATTTTTTAACCAGTCATTCGTTGAACCAATGGCATTAAGTTTGATTAAATTGAATTTGGTCATTTATTAAGACGATATGAAACTAAAAAGTAATAAATTTGTTTAAATTTAAAGCATTTTAATGGCAAAACCGAAGTCTTCTGAAGACGATCTTATTACAAATATTATATCAGGAATCGATGATGTTAAGGGCATTGATATAAATTTATTCGACTTGAGAGACATAGATAATATGGCTTCAAGTTATTTTATTATTTGTACTGGTAGATCTAATACCCATGTAAATGCAATCGTAAGTTCAGTGAAAAAAAAAGTTAGTAAGGTCTTAAAAGAAAAACCCTACAATTCCGAAGGTAACAATAATTGCGAATGGGTTTTGTTGGATTATGTGAACGTAGTGGTACATGTTTTTCAAAAAAAAATTAGGGAGTACTACAATATCGAAGGGCTCTGGGGAGATGCAAAAAATATTAAAATAGCATCGAATTATTAATTGAATATGAAACAGGATAAAGAAAATAGGTCAAAGTTTAACCCATACTGGGTCTACGGAATTATTATAACTGTTCTGCTTGCAATGAGTATGTTTGGAGGAGACAATAATTGGCAAGCTTTAAATAAAACCAATATTTCTGATTTCGAAAGATTTTTAAATGAAGGAGATATTTCAGAGGTAAAGGTTATCAATCAGAAACTAGCAAAAGTATCTCTGAATAAAAACGGCCTAGAGAAAAGTGTTCATCAAAATGTGAAGTCCAAAAATATTTTAGGCCAAGAAAATACCTCTGGACCTCATTATGAATTCGAGGTTGGTAATTTAGAATTGTTTCAGAAAAAGCTTGAAGAAGCTCAGGACAAGGGAATTCAGTTCAGATACGAGTTTATGACTATAGAAAATCGTTGGATGGATGTTATACTTGGCTTTCTACCGATCATAATTATTATTGGGGTGTGGTTTTTTCTAATGAGGAGAATGTCAGGAGGTGGAGCAGGAGGACCTGGCGGCCAAATTTTTAATATTGGAAAATCTAAAGCTAAATTATTTGATCAAAATACTGAGGTAAAAACTACTTTTAAAGACGTTGCTGGTTTAGAGGGTGCAAAAGAGGAGATACAAGAAATTGTTGATTTCCTTAAAAATCCAAAAAAATACACCATTTTAGGTGGTAAAATCCCCAAAGGCGCACTTCTTGTCGGATCCCCTGGTACAGGAAAAACATTGCTTGCTAAAGCTGTTGCTGGTGAAGCTAAAGTTCCATTCTTCTCATTGTCTGGATCAGACTTTGTTGAAATGTTTGTAGGAGTTGGTGCTTCAAGAGTAAGGGATTTATTCAAACAAGCGAAAGATAAATCTCCCTCTATAATTTTTATAGATGAAATAGATGCTATTGGAAGAGCTAGGGGGAAAAGTAACTTTACAGGTTCTAACGATGAAAGAGAAAATACACTTAATCAGCTTTTAACTGAAATGGATGGTTTTGGAACTGACACAAATGTAATTGTAGTAGCAGCAACAAATAGAGCTGATGTTTTAGATAAAGCATTAATGCGAGCAGGCCGATTTGACCGTCAAATTTATGTTGATTTACCTGATCTTAATGAAAGGCAGGAGATATTCAAGGTTCACCTTAAACCTCTAAAGACTGTTAAAACTCTTGACGTAGAGTTCTTGGCAAAACAAACCCCTGGTTTCTCTGGAGCTGATATAGCTAATGTATGCAATGAAGCTGCATTAATTGCTGCCAGAAAAAATAGAAAATCTGTTGGAAAACAAGATTTCCTTGATGCTGTTGATCGTATTATAGGTGGATTAGAGAAGAAAAATAAAATTGTTACTGTGGAAGAAAAGAAAACTATTGCCTTCCATGAGGCTGGTCATGCTTTGGTTAGTTGGTTGTTGGAACATGCTGCGCCCCTGGTTAAAGTAACAATCGTTCCAAGAGGTCAATCCCTTGGAGCTGCATGGTATCTTCCCGAAGAGAGAATGATCGTTAGAACTGAACAAATGTTAGATGAAATGTGCGCAGCACTTGGGGGTAGAGCTGCTGAGAAAATAATATTTAATAAGATTAGCACTGGAGCTCTAAGTGATTTGGAGAAAGTAACTCAACAGGCCAGAGCTATGGTGTCAGTATATGGCCTTAACGATACACTTGGTAATATCACTTATTATGACTCCTCTGGTCAGATGGAAAACAGCTTCACCAAACCTTACTCAGAAAAAACTGCTCAAGTAATAGACAAAGAAATTTCTGATATAATTGAACTTCAATACAACAGAGCGTGTACTATTTTAAAGAAAAATAAAAGTAAATTAAAGCAACTTGCCGAGAGACTTCTTGAAAAAGAGGTAATTTTTAAAGATGACTTATTCAATATTTTAGGTGAAAGACCTTTTAAGAAAAAGGATGAGGAAATAGATTTAGATGGCAAAGACATAAAGGTTGCCATTAACTAATCTATTGTGGGTTTTTGGAGTAAATTATTTGGCGCTAAATCTAGAACCAGTAAATTGTCCGGAGACAGTCCTTATTTTCCAAAAAAAAAAGATGAAGTAGAAGTTATATTTGCAAAGCTTTTCACCCAAAAAGGTGGAAAGTTTATATACAGTGAAGATGGTAAAAGTTCTGATCACTACTTCAAATTAATACTTGAAGAAAACCATTGGAAAAATGAAAACGTTCTTTGTTTTAATAAAAACTTATCGGATAGATTTCATGTCAGTTGCCAACCCATTAATATTGATCCAAACGAATTTAAGGTTTTTTTAATCAGTTGTGAATACTTGATTGCTAATAAGGGTTCAATCCTTATATGTAATCACCAACTAAAAGATTTTAAATTAGATAATCTACCTCCATATATAATTGTTTATTCAGGACTAGACAACTTTGTTAATGACGTAAGTGAAGGAATGACTAATCTTAAAAATAAATACTCGAATAGGCTCCCCTCTAACATTACAACTTTAAATGTGAAAAATTCAACTGATGAAAAAGATTTTTTATCATATGGTAATAGTGCTAAAAGCCTATATTTATTGGTTCAAGAGAGTTAGGTCATGAGAGAAATTTATGTTAGGGGCATATCAGGTGTTTTGTATTCTACCTTCATACTAGTTAGTCTCTTTAACAATCAAATAACTTTTTCAATAGTTCTTGTAATTTTCTCAATACTTGCTCTAATTGAATTTCAACGTCTCATAAATTATAAAAGTTATTTCGCTATTGCATTACTACTACTGCTGGTTTATAATTTTTATAAATCACATATCGATCATTCATATCTTAACTATCTTTTAATGGCAAGTTTCACTTGTCACTTTTTTTTATTGTATAAACTATTTGAAAATAAAAAAATCAAATTTAAATATATTACTAAAAGTATTTTAAGTAGCACATATATTGCCCTGGGCTGTTTTTTTATCATTGCGCTAGCTGGAACTGCAGAAAATTACAATCCTATGGAGGTATTACTATTCTACATGCTTGTTTGGGTTAATAACTCCTTTGCATTCTTGATTGGAAAAAAAATTGGTAAAAGGCCTCTTTTTAAATCTATTTCACCAAAAAAAACATGGGAAGGATTTCTAGGAGGATTATTATTTACAATAATTGCAGCTATTATTTTTTATTACTCCAAAGCTTTTTTTTCATTAAATTTTTACATTCTTCTAGCAATTTTAATTGCTACCCTTTCCACCTTGGGAGATCTTGTACAATCCAAATTTAAACGCTACGCTGATGTAAAAGATAGTGGGTCCTTTATACCTGGTCATGGGGGTTTTTTTGATCGTATGGATAGTGTAATTTTTAGTGCACCTTGGGTATATTTTCTAATTAAATTAAATCATTATGTTTCATAAAGAGGGTTATAAAATAATCTTAAGTACTTTTCTAATTACAGCTACGATTGTGATAGGTGTTGAATATATTACTGAAAATTACTGGATGATAAAAATGATTCAACTTATTGCAATAATATTATTTGTTTTGGTACTTCAGTTTTTTAGAAATCCAAAACGGGAAACGGCCCTTAATGAATATCATATAATTTCACCTGTAGATGGAAAAGTTGTCGTTATTGAGGAAATTTTTGAAAAAGAGTATTTTAAAGAAAAGCGTTTACAAGTATCAATTTTCATGTCACCTATAAATGTTCATGTAACCAGATATGTCATAAGTGGAGAAGTGGTTTTTAGCAAGTACCATCCAGGAAAATTCCTTGTTGCGTGGCATCCTAAGTCTTCTGAATTAAATGAACGAACAACGGTAGTGGTCGAAAATAAGACTGTAGGGAAAATTCTTTACCGTCAAATTGCCGGCGCAGTCGCAAGAAGAATTGTAAACTATGCTAAAGTCGGTGAAAAAGTCATTCAAGGAACTGATGCTGGATTCATAAAATTCGGCTCAAGAGTAGACGTTTTTTTACCTATTGGCACTAAAATAAATGTAGCTATAGACGAAGTCGTTAAGGGGGGTGTAGATAAAATTGGAGAAGTTAATAATTATAAATGACCCAAACGCTTTGTTAGTAGGGCTATTTTCTGATGGGCGTCTCCTGCTTTTTTCCGCTCTAATTCAATTACCTTTTCAGGTGCATTGGAAACAAAGAGTTCGTTAGATAGCTTTTTTTCTACCGACCTTAAAAACCCTTTAATATATTCCAACTCTTGCTTTAATTTTTTTCGTTCTTCTTTTGGATCAACTTTCTTGCTAATTGGAATAAAGTACTCTGATTGACCCACACGGAATGATCCTAGGGTCTCATTATTTAAAGGAGCAAGCTTTTCAACCTTTTGGATTTGACCCAATTTTTGAATGACCTCAACATATGGGACTGCTCCCTCAGTAACTAGTGTAAGTTGTTCCTTTTGTCCAATATTTTTTTCTTTCCTAAATTTTCTAATCCCAGCTATTATTTGCTTGGCCATATCAAAATCTTTAATTAACTGCTCATCTACTTCTTGCACCTTTGGCCAGGAGGAAATAATCAAAGAATCCTTCTTTTTTCTTGTTCTTATAAAATGCCATAGCTCCTCAGTGATAAAAGGCATAAAGGGATGCAATAACTTTAAGTTATCCTCGAGCAGGATCTTGACAGCAATCAATGTTCCCCTGTCAATGGGTTGACCATAACTCGGTTTAATCATTTCTAAAAACCAAGAGCAAAAATCATCCCAAATCAATTTGTAAAGTGTCATCAAGGCATCAGAAATACGATATTTATTGAAATGATCTTCAACTTTTAGAAGAGTTTGGGAAAACATTGACTGATACCATTTAATTGCTGAAGCATTCAAGGTTGGGATTGTTTGGGTTTCCACTACTTCGAACCCATCTATCAATCGGAAAGCATTCCAAATTTTATTGGAAAAATTCTTTCCCTGTTGACAAAGGCTTTCATCAAATAAGAGATCATTTCCTGCAGCAGAGCTGAGCATCAATCCCACCCTTACAGCATCAGCACCGTAATTATCAATTAAACCTAATGCATCGGGAGAATTACCCAACTGTTTGGACATTTTTCTACCTAGTTTGTCACGTACTAGACCTGTTAAGTAAACATTGGAAAAAGGATGCTGTTCTCTAAGTTCATATCCTGATATTATCATGCGCGCAACCCAAAAAAATAAAATATCCGGACCAGTAATCAAGTCTTGCGTAGGATAATAATAATTAATCTCCGGGTTATCAGGTTCTAGCACACCATTAAATACTGATATTGGCCACAACCATGAGGAAAACCAGGTATCTAGTACATCTTCATCTTGGCGCAAATCTGATTTCTTTAAATATTGATTACCGGTCACTTCTTTGGCCTTATAGAGAGCACTTTCAATATCTTTAGCGACAACAAAATCCGACTTATCATTACCATAATAGTAGGCTGGTATTTGTTGACCCCACCACAACTGTCGTGAAATATTCCAATCGCGAATATTCTCCATCCAGTTACGGTAAGTGTTTTTAAATTTTTCAGGAACCAACCGAATATTATCACTTTTCAAAACTGCATCGATGGCAGGTTTAGCCAAATCTTCCATTTTTAAAAACCATTGATCTGACAACCTAGGTTCTATAATAGCTTTGGTGCGCTCTGAAGTCCCTATTTTATGACTGTAATTTTCTTTTTTTACCAGTTCCCCAGATTCTTCTAGTACTTTGGCTATTTTTTTACGTGCTATAAATCTGTCCAAACCTTCAAACGACAGGCAATAATGATTTAATGTTGCATCTTCATTAAAAATATTAATTATAGCCAAGTCATGTTTTTCCCCTAAAACTTTATCATTAATGTCATGAGCAGGCGTAACTTTAAGGCATCCTGTACCAAATTCCATATCCACATATTCATCCATGATGATGGGAATCTTCCTGTTGGAAATTGGAACAATTAGTTTTTTACCTTTTAAATGTGAAAAACGCTCGTCATGGGGGTTAACACAAACAGCTGTATCTCCAAAAAGAGTTTCTGGCCTTGTGGTTGCAATGATAACTTTTTCCTCACTATCCACAACTCGATAGGCAATGTGATATAATTGTCCCTCACGCTCCTGGTATATTACCTCCTCATCTGATAAGGTCGTTCTGGCCTCTGGATCCCAATTGACCATCCGAAAACCCCTGTAAATCAATCCTTTGTTGAATAGCTTTATAAAGGTAGATATAACAGCGGCCGACATCTGCTCATCCAATGTGAATTTAGTTCGATTCCAATCGCACGAGCAACCCAGTTTTTTGAGCTGTTCGAGAATAACACCACCGTATTTATTGGTCCAATCCCAGGCATGTTTGAGAAATTCTTCTCTCGATAAGTCTGACTTTTTAATGCCTTGTTCTTTTAATTTCGAAACAACCTTGGCCTCCGTAGCAATAGAGGCGTGGTCAGTTCCAGGAACCCAACATGCATTATAGCCTTGCATTCTTGCGCGACGAATAAGGATGTCTTGAATGGTGTTGTTTAACATGTGTCCCATGTGAAGTACTCCCGTTACATTTGGAGGAGGAATAACTATGGTGTAAGGGTCTCTTTCATCAGGAATAGAACTAAAAAATTCATTTTCCATCCAATAAGCATACCACTTCTTTTCAATGTTTTTTGAAACAAACTTCGGCGGAATATCCATTAGTTCACTAGATACTTAATTGCTTAACAAAAGTAATATACCTTTTGATATTATAAAAGATGTATGAATTTTGCTTTTGACATTAAAGTTGTAAATTTATAATAATAAACAATGGAAAACATGAAACGATTTGCACTACTTATCCTTTTTCTTTTAACTCCCCTATATATAATTGCTCAGGGAAAAGGAGCGTTAATCAGTTTTGAAACCGATACTATAGATTATGGGGAAATTTTAAAAGGCAGCGATGGTGTTCGCACATTTATATTTGAAAATATTGGTGATGCACCAATAGAAATACAAGGTGTAAAATCCAGTTGTGGGTGTACAATCCCAAAAAAGCCTAAAGCACCAATCCCTCCGGGAGAAAAAGGTGAGATACAAGTCAAATATGATACAAACCGCCTAGGTGTATTTAGAAAAACTATAACCATTAATACTAATGTAGCTAATGCTGCAATAATTGCCCTAAAGATCAAAGGAAACGTATTAGCCAACTAAATTATTCATTTAAACATTATTCTCAATCATAATTTCTATCCAAGAATTGATTTTAAGGGTTTTTTTTGAATATTTGCAATCACAAAAGTAGAAATGCCAAAAATATCTAAGAAAGCAAAAGAACTTCCTTCCTCTCCAATAAGGAAATTAGTCACCCATGCAGATTATGCAAAGTCACGTGGAGTAGAAATATTACACCTTAATATTGGACAGCCTGATATTGAAGCGCCTGCTGAGGCTATGGATATTATTCGTCATCACGATTTTAAACTCCTACCTTATGGATCTTCTCAAGGCTCATTATCATACCGTAAGAAACTTTGTGCATATTATGAGCAACATAGTATCTCAATTGATCCGGATGATATTATGGTCACGACAGGTGCAAGTGAGGCACTTTCGTTTACCTTAAATGTAATTTGTGATGCTGGAGATGAAATTATTATTCCAGAACCATTTTACGCGAATTACAATGGCTTTGCTGCATCCTCAAGTGTGGAGGTAATTCCAGTAGTCTCTTATTTTGACAATAAATTTGAGTTGCCTCCAGTGGAGGATTTAAAAAAAAAGATAACTAATAAAACCAGAGCAATACTAATTTGTAATCCGAGCAACCCCACTGGATATTTATACACTGAAATCGAAATAAATGCTCTATTAGACTTGGCAGTTGAAAAAGATATTTTTATCATTGTTGATGAAGTTTATCGAGAATTTATTTACACGAATTCGCCTCATTACTCTGTACTTCAAAATGAAAAAGGGAGTGAACACGCGGTTATGATTGATTCTGTATCAAAGCGCTATAGTCTTTGCGGAGCTAGAGTAGGATGCATGATTTCAAAAAATAAGCGATTTATGTCAACTGCCTTAAAATTTGCACATCTTAGATTATCTCCTCCTGCCCTAGCTTTAATGGCAAGTGAAGCGGCTATCACTGCTCCAAACTCCTACTTAGAGAAGGTCAAAAAAGAATATACCATTCGTAGAAAAGTTACCATTGAAGCCCTTGAAAAAATTAAGGATGTTAAAGTTTCTTCGCCTATGGGTGCCTTTTATTGCATTGCCAAACTCCCTGTAAAAAGTGCTGAAGATTTTTCCAGATTTCTACTTACTGACTTTCAGGACAATGGGCAAACCGTCATGCTTGCCCCTGCAGCTGGGTTCTATTCATCCCCAGAATTTGGGAAAAACCAAGTTAGGTTGGCTTTTGTTTTAGAATCTAATAAGCTAATACGTGCTGCTAAAATTATAGAAAAAGCATTAATTGCCTACAATAATTCCTAGGCAATTTTTATATTAGAGAATGGATTTAAATTTCCAAAAAAACTTTTCCCTTAGACCCTACAACACTTTCGGAATAAACGTCCAATCAAAACAGTTTATAGGCGCAAAAACTACTGAGGAACTACAATATATTATCCGTCAAAAAAAGGATGAAAAAATCCTTATAATAGGCGGTGGCAGTAACCTTTTACTTACTAAAGATTTTGAAGGGCTTACGCTGAGAATTGAATCCCGTGGAATTGAAATCATAAGAGAAGACGAGGAATCAGTTACTGTTAAAGTAGCCGCAGGAGAAAACTGGCACGAATTTGTACTTTGGTGCTTGGAAAATAATTTAGGTGGTGTAGAAAACCTAGCTTTAATCCCTGGAAGTGTTGGAGCAGCACCCATTCAGAATATTGGCGCTTACGGCGCAGAACTTAAATACGTTTTTTCCAGTTGTGAAGCTATTTCAGTAAGCAACGGAGAAATGAAAACTTTTAGCAAAGCAGACTGTCAATTTAGATATAGAAGTTCCATTTTTAAAAACGAGCTAAAAGGGCGGTATATCATTACATCAGTGAATTTATTACTTAATAAGGCACCCCATTCAATAAATGACTCTTATAAGGGCCTAATCGAAAAAATGGAAGGAAAAAATAAAACCATTCAAAACATTGCCAATGCTGTTATAGCTATTCGTTCAGAAAAACTTCCCAATCCTGAGAAAATTGGTAATAGTGGTAGCTTCTTTAAAAATCCCGTCATCCCAGTTAGTCAATTTAAATCACTACAAAAACAATACACCAATATGCCGTATTATCCAGATTCTAATGGGAAAATAAAAGTCCCCGCTGCCTGGATGATTGATGTCCTTGGACTTAAAGGTTTTAGAAATGGAGATGCTGGAGTACACGAAAATCAACCCTTAGTTTTAGTCAATTATGGTAACGCCAGTGGAAAAGCAATTAAAGCTTTGGCAGAAAAAATTCAATCTAAAGTTGCTGAAAAGTTTGGTATAAACTTAACCACTGAAGTCAATATCATTTAAACTACTCGCGCTTTTTAGAATCAATAAATATTGTGACGGGACCGTCATTAACCATACTCACTTTCATGTCTGCTCCAAAAACCCCCTTAGATACTTGTTTACCTAATCCTTTCTCTGCCATTGCTAAAAAGTATTCATAAAGTGGAATAGCAGTCTCATGTTTAGCAGCGCGAATATAAGATGGACGATTGCCCTTTTTTGTTGAGGCCATTAAAGTAAACTGACTAATCACCAATAAATCACCTGCCTCTTGCAGCAAACAACGATTCATTACCCCATCAATATCATTAAAAATCCTCATATTTAATAACTTATTAACCAGCCAAATTACATCTGTCTTGTCGTCATCGCATTCAATCCCCAAAAGCACCAATAAGCCATTACCTATACTGTCGACCAAGTTATCTTCTATTTTTACGGTTGCAGCTGAAACCTTTTGAATTACTAATCTCATTTTTATCGGTAGAGTGAATCCTCCTCTAAAAGTTGTAAATAGGATTTATATCGACTGTGAGCGATTTCCCCTTTCTCAATGGCTTCTTTTATTGCACAATTGGGTTCAGTAGTGTGCATGCAATTATTAAACTTACAACCACCTTTTAGCATAGCAAACTCTATAAAATAGCATGATAATTCCTTTGGTTTAATACCCACTATGCCAAAACCTTTTATTCCTGGTGTATCAATAATCCTCGATGCACCTAGATCAAACATCTCAGCAAAAGTTGTGGTGTGTTGACCCTGTTGATTTTGTTTTGATACCATTCCAGTTTTGAGTTTCAAACCTGGAGAAAGTGCATTAACTAAAGTAGATTTACCAACCCCACTGTGGCCACAGAACATGCTCACTTTCCCTTTCATTTTGGAATCAATTATATCTAGGGTTTTTGAATCCGTTGCTACCACTTCGTGGCAATCATAACCAATTTTTTGGTAAACCCCCTTTAAATTCGTCATTGCATTTAACTCCTCTTTATTGTAGATATCAATCTTATTGAACAGTAACACGACATTGATTTCGTAGGCTTGGGCAGTCAACAAAAAACGATCGATAAAAGCTGGGAAAGTCTGTGGAGTTTTTAGGGTAATCATCAAAAAAACCTGGTCTATATTAGCAGCAATTATATGAATTTGTTTGGAGAGGTTAACAGATTTCCTGACAATATAATTTTGACGAGTTTCTATTGATTTAATTATGCCTACTGCATCTTTTTTGGGTTCAATAACAAAGGAAACCTTATCGCCAACTGCCAATGGATTCGTACTTTTAATACCTTTAATTCTGAATTTACCCTTTATTCTACAGTCATAAAATTGACCCTCAGATTTTATACGGTGAATGCTACCAGTAGTACAATAAACAATCCCTTTTTTTATCATCAATACAAAGTAACAACAAAAATTTTTTCTGTATTCATAAAGATCGCAGCCTTTAGTAATTACTATCTTTGTAATAAAATTTCTCATGGCTAAGAAAGTTATTTTAATGATTTTGGATGGTTGGGGTTTTGCTCCCAATCCCAAGGTTTCTGCTGTTGATCTTGCCAAAACTCCAGTTATGGATGATCTCTCTAAAAAATACGCGTATGCAGAATTATTAACTGATGGAGAAAATGTCGGATTACCCAATGGTCAAATGGGAAATAGTGAGGTAGGGCACATGAATCTGGGTGCTGGAAGAATTGTTTATCAAGACTTGGTTAAAATTTCCAAAGCCATTGAAGATAAAAGTATTGAGAAAAATAAGGTCCTTAAAGAAGCCTTTAACCATGCCAAGAAAGCAGGTAAAAAAGTGCATTTCCTGGGATTGCTTTCTGACGGTGGAGTTCACTCCCATCTTGATCACCTTGAAGCACTATTGGAAATGTGTGCAAAATTTGATTGCCCTAATGTTTTTGTTCATGGATTTACTGACGGACGAGATGTAG
Organism: uncultured Bacteroidota bacterium; assembly: GCA_902515395.1. Classification (GTDB taxonomy): domain Bacteria; phylum Bacteroidota; class Bacteroidia; order Flavobacteriales; family Flavobacteriaceae; genus UBA8316. The sequence goes on from CABXUL010000006.1 coordinate 24,308, forward strand.
ACCCTAAGTCTGGAAAAGGTTATATTGAGAGATTAGAGAAAAAACTCAACGCTACTGGCGGTAAATTAGCTTCCATTACAGGACGATATTATGCCATGGATAGGGATAAAAGATGGGAACGTATCAAAAAAGCATATGATGCACTTATATATGGAAAAGGGACACCAACAAAAGATTTTAAACAGCAGATTCAATCAAGTTATGACCAAGGAGTCACGGATGAATTTATTGAACCAATGATTGCTGTGAATGAAAAAAACCTACCGATCACAAAAATCAATTCGGGAGACGTAATCGTGTTTTTTAACTATCGAACAGACCGAGGTCGTCAACTGACTGAGGCCCTCTCTCAGGTGGCCTTCCCTAAAAATGAAATGGTCCCGCTTGATTTACACTTTGTAACCTTAACAAATTATAACAAAACTTTTAAAAAGGTAAATGTAGTTTTTGAAAAAGACAACTTAAAAGATACCCTTGGGGAAACTCTTGCCAGAGCAGGAAAATCTCAGATACGAATTGCTGAAACAGAAAAATATCCTCACGTAACTTTTTTTTTTAACGGTGGCAGGGAAAAACCTTTTAATGGTGAATCACGAATTATGTGCCCCTCACCAAAAGTATCAACTTATGACCTCCAACCGGAAATGAGTGCCTTTGATGTTCGTGATTCAATTATACCAAGGATCGAAAACGATACTCCGGATTTTATCTGTTTAAATTTCGCCAATCCAGATATGGTAGGACATACTGGAGACCTTAATGCTGCTATAAAAGCATGTGAAACTGTTGATCATTGTGCAGGAAATATTATAGAAGCTGCGCTAAAGCAGAATTATAAAATCATCATTATTTCCGATCATGGAAACTGTGAAACTATGATCAATGAGGACGGCTCACCAAATACTGCCCATACGACCAATCCGGTACCTATAATTTTAGTAGACAAAGACTTTACAACCATAAATAACGGGGTACTCGGAGATATTGCCCCTACTATCCTAAAGCTGATGTCAGTTGATATTCCTAAATCGATGACAGGTAATCCTTTAGTCTAAAAAACAGAGATTCCAAAACTTATTCAAAATGAAAAAAATACTTTTTTTAAGTTACATTATAATTATAGCTTGCAATTCCAAATCTAAACAATTGCCATTAGAAGTTAATGAGGTTAAGTCTACAAGTGGAGAAATCATACTTTTGGGGGAAATCAATCTGGCTAATCTGCAAACTTCCAGTGTCACTCCTTGGTTTAATGATGAGTTTGATCGGGTAAGTATCAACTTCAATAAGGCAAAGGACCTTAAACCCTTTACTAAAGGACTAAAAATTTTGGTATTTATGGGAACTTGGTGTGATGACAGTCATCGAGAACTCCCACCGTTTTTTAAAATGCTTTTGGCTATGAATTTTGATCAAAAACATTTAAAAATATTTGCGATGTCTGAGGAAAAAAGTACCCCTTCTAATTTTGAACAAGGATTCGAAATTAACAATATCCCCACCATTATTTTTTTTAAAAATGGGAAGGAAATCAATAGATTTGTAGAATTTCCAGTTGAAACCCTTGAATCAGATATTCAAAAAATTATTTCGGGAGCTACATATATAAATTCATATGCCTTATAAATGGTAAAAATTAAAAGTCCAGAGGAAATCGAATTGATACGCGAAAGTGCTCAGATTGTCTCCAAAACTTTGGGGATGCTTGCTAAAGCGATTCAACCCGGGGTAACCACAATAAAATTGGATAAACTTGCAGAGGAATTTATTCACGACCACGGCGCTAAGCCAGGTTTTTTAGGTTTGTATGATTTTCCAAATACCCTCTGTGTTAGCCCTAACGAGCAGGTAGTACACGGTATTCCTAATGACTCCCCACTTAAAGAAGGCGACATATTATCAGTAGATTGTGGGGCATTAAAAAATGGATTTTATGGAGATCATGCCTACACTTTTGAGGTTGGTGAGGTTGACCCAGCGGTAAAAAAATTATTGGAGGTAACAAAAGCATCATTATATATAGGGATAGCCCAGTTTCGACAAAAAAATAGAGTAGGTGATTTGAGCCATGCAATACAAAGCTATACTGAATCTTTTGGCTATGGAGTAGTTCGTGAATTAGTCGGACACGGATTGGGGAGGAAAATGCACGAATCACCAGAGATTCCTAATTACGGAAAAAAAGGACATGGAAAAAAGTTTGTTAATGGAATGGTAATTGCCATTGAACCCATGACCAATAAGGGTACCAAGGATATCAAACAGCTAAAAGATGGATGGACCATCAAAACAGCAGATGGAAAGCCAAGTGCACATTTTGAACACAATGTTGCCTTAATCAATGGAAAACCTGAACTATTATCTACTTTTGATTATATCTATGAGGCATTGGAAATTGTCTCCAATGAGGAAAATCCATTCAGAAAAAGTAGTCTCAAGTCATGAGATGGGTATTAAATACTTTTCACCGTCCTTTTTTGATAAGGATCAGCCTTATCTTCCAACCTCTATTACGTTGGTACTTTAGCGGGAGTAAATTTGAAGACCCAATAGATGGATCAAAGTATAGAAAATTTTTACCTTATGGCTACGGTGAAGAATTGCGTCAAAACGCCCTTTGCCCTGGCACTCTTTCACTGGAAAGGCACCGACTGCTATGGCTCTATTTGAGTAAAGAAACCAATTTTCTTAACCAGCCTCTTAAGGTTTTACACCTAGCTCCAGAGCAGGTTTTTTACCGTCTTTTTAAAAAATTTGATCATTGGGATTATACAACTACTGACTTATATTCTCCATTGGCTGAAGTAAAAGCGGATATTTGTAAGCTACCATTTGAGAGCAACATATATGACCTTGTTTTCTGTAATCATGTCTTAGAGCATGTCCCAGAGGATCAAAAAGCTATGTCAGAATTACATCGCGTACTAAAAAAAGGAGGAACACTAATTGCTCAAGTCCCCATCAAAGAAGATAGGCTAAAAACTTTTGAGAATTGGAGTATAACATCAACAGATGAACGCGCTAAAGTCTTTGGTCAATACGACCATGTTAGAATTTATGGTCAAGATTATTATTCTAGGTTGGAAAAAGTTGGTTTTAAGACCAAAGCATTTGACTTGATTTCAAAACTTAAACCAGCGGAAATAATATATTTTGGTCTTAAAAAAGAAAAAATACCAGTAGCAGTAAAAAATCATTAAAAACCTTCAGAGGAAATTATTTTATTTTTTTCATTCTCGTTAACTATCCAAAGTGCTTCTAGTTCAGGGTCATTATCGATCAATTGTTTTCCCATTTTAAAAGGCATAACCATAAGTGCTGTCGCCCAGGCATCTGCTGTCATACAGTCAGGTGCTTTAACTGAAGTACTCAGGATTTTTGAAGCAGTGCATAATCCAGTAATGGGATTAATAGAGTGAACATAGCGCTCACCAGTATTGGGGTCAATACGGAATTTTCTATAATTTCCAGAACTGGCCAATGCCTGATTTTTTAAATATAAGGTTTGAATAAATTTCCTTTGGGACCCTTGTAAAGGGTCATCAATTGCGATTTTCCAGGGTTGATTTGTTTTAGGACTTTTTCCATAGGCTAAGATCTCCCCACCAATCTCCACCATATAATTTGAGTGCCCTAATTCTGACAAATAACGACCAATTATATCAACTACATAACCTTTTGCCAATGCATTAAAGTCGACATAAATGTCTGGGTGTTGCTTTTCAATTGTCCCGTTAGGTAAAAGTCTTATTTTTTCCCAACCAGTAAGTAACAACAAGCTATCTAATTGATATCGATTTACTATACTTAAGGATTGCCCAGGACCAAAACCATATGCATTGACCAATGAACCCACGGTGGGGTCAAAATAACCAGATGTAGCTTTCCATAAAGCTGTAGCCTTTTTAAAAACCTTTCTAAAATGGTTATCTACAATTAGAAGAGTATCTCCTCTATTTATTTTAGAAATATCCGAATTAGGAAGGTAAGTAGAAAGAGATTTATTAAGGAGATATAATAGTGAATCTATTCCCTTTTGGACTTGTCTTTCAGGGATTTGAGAGGTGTATTTGATACTGTAAGTTGTCCCTAAGGCTAAGCCATCTAGTTTTTTTTCTGTGCTGGACGTTTCTTTGCAAGAAAGGATCAATAAAATGATCCACCATATACTACTCGATAATTTGAAGTCCGTCAAAATTAACTGCATATTTATCACTGTGGGTTAATGGTAAATCATAGTCCTTTGCATTAGCAAAACCGACACCTGCAAAGTATGTAGTTGCTTTATATTTTATCCCGTGATCCTTTACTTCCTGAACTAGCTTAAAATTAAAATTTTTTGGGTTTTCAGGATATAAAGACCCACGAACAACAATAAAATGCAGCTTTTGGTTTTTAATACAAATAAATTGGGGATCTTTTTTGGGCTTAGAGTTTACTGCAAGAAACTCAAAGCCCTCCCTGGTTAGGAAATCACCAACTTCTTTCATTGCCAATTTATGAATATCTTCCGGGTGGAGCATTTTATCCTCCGAAATCGTCAAAGCGAATATTCTCGGGTGGAATCCCAAAGTCGTCAGCCATCTTCTCTATCGCTTGGTTCATTAGTGGAGGCCCACAAAAATAAACTTCAATGTCCTCAGGAGCCTCGTGATAATTAAGATAATTATCAATCACACACTGGTGAACAAAACCTTTAAATCCGTCGCCTTCACCATCTAGACCATCTTTGACTTTCCAGTTGTCTTCATCCATAGGTTCGGAGAGTGCTACATAAAACTTAAAGTTTTTGAAATCTTTTTCTAATGCCCTAAAGTGATCTAGATAAAACAATTCTCTTTTAGATCGACCTCCATACCAAAAGGTAACCTTTCTTCCTGTTTTAAGTGTTCTGAATAATTCATAAAGGTGAGAACGCATGGGGGCCATTCCCGCTCCACCACCAACATATAGCATTTCAGCTTCGGAGTGATTAATAAAGAATTCTCCATAAGGACCAGAAATAGTTACCTTATCTCCTGCTTTTTTTGAAAAAATATAGGAAGAAGCGATTCCTGGATTGACATCCATCCAGTCATTTTTATTTCTATCCCATGGAGGTGAGGCAATTCTTACGTTTAGCATGATCTCTCGTCCTTCAGCAGGGAAAGAGGCCATTGAATACGCTCTTTCAACTGATTCTGGGTTTTTCATTACCAACGACCATAGGTTAAATTTGTCCCACTCCAATTTGAACTTATCTGGTTCACCAGGGTGCTCTTCAGGGTGAGCGCTGATATCTATTTCACTGTATTTAACTTCACACTTCGGAATTTCAATCTGAATATAACCACCTGCCTCATAATCCATCGCTTCTGGAATCTCAACAACAAACTCCTTGATAAAGGAAGCAACATTCCAGTTTCTTACAACTGTCGCTTCCCATTTTTTGATACCAAAAACCTCCTCTGGTACCTGAATGACCATATTTTGCTTCACTTTTACCTGACACCCTAAACGCCATCCTTCAGCAATTTCTTTTCTGGTAAAATGAGGTTCTTCAGTCGGTAAAATTTCACCGCCACCATCTAATACTTGGCACTTACATTGAATACATGTTCCGCCTCCCCCACAAGCAGAGGGTAAAAATATTTTATTGTTCCCTAAGGTTGTTAGTAGTGTACTTCCAGAAGAAACCTCTACATCATTTTCTCCATTAATCATCAAACTCACTGGCCCTGAAGGCAACAATTTAGCCTTAGCACCTAAAAGCATACCCACTAACAAGAAAGTAACCGCTAAAAAAACAATAATGCTCGCTACAACTACAGAATAATCCATCTATTAATATATTTACAATTTAATACCCATAAAACTCATAAAACCCAATGCCATCAAACCCGTTATAATAAAAGTGATACCCAAACCTCTTAGAGGTGCTGGAACATTTGAATAAATTATCTTTTCTCTTATTGCTGCTATCGCTAAAATTGCCAACAACCAACCTACTCCAGATCCCAATCCATATATTGCAGATTCTGCAAGGCCAGAAAAATCTTTTTGTTGCATGAACAGAGACCCTCCAAGAATTGCACAGTTTACTGCAATCAAGGGCAAGAAAATTCCAAGGGCGCCATATAGAGCAGGAGCAAATCTTTCTACAATCATCTCAACTAACTGAACCATTGAGGCAATAACTGCAATGAACATTATGAAACTCAAAAAGCTCAAGTCAATTTCGGTGTAAGAGGGATCCAGCCACTGCAGTGCTCCAGGCCGTAACAGGTATGTGTCAAGTAAAAAGTTAATCGGAACCGTAATAGCCAATACAAAAATAACAGCAAAACCCAGACCAACAGCTGTTTTAACAGTTTTAGATACTGCTAAATATGAACACATACCCAAGAAATAGGCAAAGATCATATTCTCGATAAAAATACTTTTGACAAATAGGTTTAAATAGTTCTCCACAATCTAATTTTTTTCAATTAGTTTTCTATTACGAGCCCGCTGAATCCAGATAAATATCCCTACAGTGATTAATGCCATTGGAGACAAAAGCATTAATCCATTATTTTCATATCCCATTTCGTAAAATGATTCGGGAATAATTTGAAATCCAAAAAGTTTACCTGAACCGAAGAGCTCCCTAAAAAAGGCAACTACAATGAGAATGAATCCATATCCTGCGGCATTTCCTATTCCATCCAAGAAGGATTTCCAAACGCCATTACCCAGAGCAAATGCCTCTAATCGTCCCATAACAATACAATTGGTAATAATTAAACCAATAAAAATGGATAATTGCTTGCTTACATCATACGCATATGCCCTAAGAATCTGATCGACTAGAATTACCATCGAAGCAACAACGACCAACTGAACGATTATTCTAATACGGTTGGGAATCAAATTTCTCAGAAGGGAGATGATCACGTTGCTTGCTCCCATTACAGCTACTACAGATAAACTCATAACCAATGCTGGTTTTAGCTGAACTGTAATTGCCAAAGCTGAACAGATACCAAGTACCTGAACTGTAATGGGATTGTTGTCATCCAAAGGGTCGGTTAGTAGAACCCTGTTTTTCTTCGAAAACAGTGGTTCTGACTCTTTATTTAAAAAAAATAAAGTGGGTTTCTTGGAGTTAGTTTTTTTATCTGCCATAGTATTTTTAATTTATAGTGGCGACTAGGTTTTTTTCTTTTTCAAAATAAGGCAAGTAATGATTTAAGCGTTCTATAATCATATCAGTCACACCATCTCCAGTAATTGTAGCCCCTGAGATCGCATCTACCTCATGGTCATTTTTATCAATGTCCTTTGGGTCATTATTCGTCTTGGAAACATTAATTCCGACTAATTTCCCAGAGGTGTCAAAAACTTTTTCTTCCTTAAATCGATTCATAAACCACTGTTGAGTAATCTCTGCACCTAATCCAGCTGTTTCAGCTTTGTGATCAAAAACTGCTCCTTGGATTGTATTGATGTCTGACTTAAGGGCTATATAGCCCCAGATAGCATCCCATAATCCTGAACCACGTAATGGAATGATGTAATAATTGATATTTTCAACTACCGCTTTATAAAGTGGGAAACGCTGCTGGTTTGCAGGTTTTTTTATTTCACTGTTCAATTTAATTTGAAAGGCATCAACTGTTTTGTCAATATTCCCTAAGTAATCAAGTGCTAAAGTCCCTTTGATATAATTTTTATAAAGTTGTTCAGCTTTTTCTCTATCGGTTTGAATTCCAATTGTAGAGAGTATGTTTTGCATTTTTTCTTTACGCACATTATCTGCTTGAAGAGATTTCAGAGAACTGGCGGTAAAAGCCAAAGTAGAGGCGACAACCAGTACCATTATGGTGGCAAAAATAAAAGTATATGAGTTACTATCTCTATTCATGATTAAACTGTTTTTAGGGCAGCAGCCCATCTTTTTTTACGCTTAGAAATATTCCCTTGGATTACATAGTGGTCAATGGTAGGTGCAAATACATTCATAAGTAATATGGCTAACATAACACCTTCTGGGTAAGCAGGATTGAATACCCTTATCAAAATACAAAAAACCCCGATAAGAAAACCATAAATCCATTTTCCTTTATTAGTTTGGGCACCGGACACAGGATCAGTTGCCATAAAAACAAGACCAAATGCAAATCCTCCAACCACCAAGTGATTAATCCAAGAGAAGCTCATTAAGGCATTAGCTCCCCATAGATTGAATAAAAGTCCAACAACAGCAGCACCAAAAATTCCACCCAGCATAATTCTCCAACTTCCCACACCTGTGGCTATTAGTATTAACGCGCCTATCAAAACAAAAAATGCAGACGTCTCGGCAATAGATCCAGGGATTGATCCTTGAAACATTTCAAAGAAACTGTAATTTATGTTCCCCCCTGCAGCGAGAGTTCCCAAAATAGTTTCACCTGAAATACCATCCATACTGGAGGCCTCTGAAACCCAAACTTTATTCCCTGACATATATGTTGGATAAGCAAAAAAGGCAAAAGCCCTTGCCGTTAACGCAGGATTTAAGATATTCATCCCCGTTCCCCCAAAAGCTTCTTTTGCAATTAATACAGCAAAGGCAACAGAAATTGCAACCATCCACAAGGGAATATCAACAGGCATAATCATTGGAATCAAAAGTCCTGTGACAAGGTAACCCTCATTCACTTCGTGTCCACGGTAAACGGCGAAAATGAATTCAATCGTTAAACCCACTACATAAGAAACAACAATCATTGGAAATATTTTCCACGAACCGTGAATAAAGGCATCTACAAAAGTAAATGTCTCTCCAGTCTGAGAATAATATTGGTAACCGGTGTTATAAATTCCATAAATTAATGCAGGAATTAAAGCAATAATGACAGTCACCATTGTTCTTTTTAAATCCACTGCATCACGGATGTGTGCACCAGTTTTGGTGGTGTGATTGGGAACAAATAAAAAAGTATCAAAAGCGTTAATTGCTGGAGCGTACTTTTCCCATTTTTGACCTTTCCCAAAAGGTCTTTTTAAATCGTCTAACTTTTTTCTCAAAAAATTCATCCTACCTCTTTTATCATTAATTCAATTCCACTTCTGATGATTTCTTGTGCCTCAATTTTAGATGTACTTGCATAATCAATCAGTCCAAAGTCCTCAGGAATTACCTCATATATTCCGAGTGCTTCCATTTTTTCAATATCTTCTGCCATGCATGCCTTTAGCAATTGCATTGGGTATATATCCATAGGAAAAACCTTCTCCATTTCTCCTGTTACAACAAATGCTCTTTCTTCACCATTCATATTCGTATCAACCTCATACCCTTTTTTTCCAAATAACCAGGAAAGTGATGTTTTAGAAAGACTGGGAATTTTATTATCCATAAATGGCAACCAACCAAACATTCGGTAGTGATTACCCTCAGGAATGATAGTCAAAAGATTATTGTAAAAATCAATATATCCAAGTTCTGATTCACTCATACCCGAGAGCACATCACCGTTGATGTATCGATTTTGAGAAGAATCGTCAACTCCTGTCAAACTGATTAAAGATGAGATTTTAGCTCCAATTTGGGTTTTAATATATTGGGGTCGAACCACAGAACTTCCAGCAACTGCGATTGTTCGCTGTGCGCTATATTCTCCAGAGAAAAATAATTTTCCAATATTGGCAACGTCTTCTGGACGAACCTCCCAAACCTTTTCACCCATATTTATAGGAAGATGCTTTTGCATCTGAACACTAACATTTCCAGCAGGATGGGGTCCATTTACAAGAAGAATATTAACTCCTTTTATTTTTTCTAGAAAACCTGAAAAAGAAGCGTCCATACTTAAATTTATTGGCTCCTTAACCAAGGTGTTTAAAACATCAATACCTAATTGAAAACTATCTTTGTCATTTTTCAGTAAAAACTCAAAGTCAACTCCCAGAGGGGCAGTACAACAAGACGACACATATATGGATTTAGGTATTATATCTGGATCAGCTAATATTCCATAAGGACGTTGCTTTATAAATGGCCAGGCTCCACTATTAAGTAAAATCTCAACGATAGTTGATCTATCCAATTTGCTTAGTATCTTAATATCATGTTTAATAACAGAATCGTTTTTATTTTCTATAATAACATGTAAAATTTTACGCTTTGATCCTCTTAATATTTCTTTGACAATTCCTGACACAGGAGAAACAAAAAGAATTCTAGGGTCGTGCTTGGCATGAAAAATTGGAGCACCTTTTGCTACTAAGTCACCTTCCTTAACCAATAAACGTGGAACTGTAGCAAAAAAATTATCGGGTTTTAAAGCGAATGTTTTTGATGGTTTAGCCTCGGTTAAAAATTTTTCAGCTTCACCTCTCAAATTTATATTTGCACCTCTTTTGATGCTGATGCCATTAGACATAAATGAAGTTTCTAAAATACATTACAAATTTACTATAAAAGCCTCACCTCTAAAAGTGAATAAATAGCAAAATTATATAATTTATATTTATTCTAAATAGTCGTTTAACTTTTAAATCTATTGAGATTGTATTAAATACTAAAATGCTTTTAAATTCATAACTTTACAATATGTTCAAAAAGGGACTGCTTAAACAATTATCTATATTACTGGTTGGCTCCAACCTGATTTTTGGACAAATAGTTGGAGAAATGAATAGCCCAGATTTTATAAAATCTATCATATTTAAATCTAAAAACAAAACATATCAGCTGCCAATTGTAACTTTAGGAGAAACATTTGAAATTTCATTTGACGACCTTAACGCAGATGAACGAAATTATTATTACCGTATAAAGTATTTTAATTATGATTGGACTCCCTCGGGTCTTTTCCAAACTGAATTTATTAAGGGTTTTGATAACATACGAATCGAAAATTATCGGACCTCTTTCAATACCTTGCAGCCCTACACGCATTATAAATTAAAACTACCAAACGATAAAACTCAGTTTTTAATTAGCGGTAATTATATTTTAGAAATTTATAATGAGGAGGACATAATGGTTTTTTCTAGAAGATTTTTAATGTACGAGGAGAAAGTAAATATTGGAGCAGCTATTTACCGGTCACGTGATCTTTCATTTTATAGTACTCATCAAAGTGTTCAGTTTTACATTAGTCCACAAAATGGAGAATTTCTTAGAGATCCAGAAAATCTTGTACACACAGTCATTCTTCAAAACGAACAATGGAATACAGCTGTTACTGGAATTAAACCACAATACTTCAATGGCAATCGGCTAGAGTATCGTTATGACGAACATACGCGATTTGAAGGTGGTAATGAATATTTATTTTTTGACACTAAAGACATACGAATAACTGGGTCCAATGTAGGGTCAGTCGAATTAAACAGACTCTATGAAAGCTATTTAAATACAAATTTTTTAAGGCGTGGATATCCTTACAGTTTTAATTCAGATATGAATGGGGATTTTTTTATAAGAACAGTTGAGGGAACTGAGGATGAATCTATTGAAGCTGACTACAGCTGGGTTCATTTCAGTTTTTCCGCACCAAAATTTTTAGAGGGTCAGGAAGTTTACATATTTGGAAAATACAATAATTATAATCTCTCGAATGAGAATAAAATGTACTTTAATCCTAGTTTAGAAATTTATGAGGGGGTAATGCTTCTTAAACAAGGTATTTATAACTATAAATATGTTGTTAAAACAAGTGATAAATTATTGACTAATTCCCTTTGCGATTCGCATGCATCAACTGAAAATCGTTACTTAATTTTAGTTTATTACAATGAATTCGGAACCCGACACGATGCGCTAATTGGATTTGGAGAAACTTCCTCATTTGAGATACTTGATTAATTATTTTTAAAAAGTTTAAAACAAAAAAATTGTTTTTTGATTGAATTCAGAGGAAACTTAAGTGATTAACTAATATTTCAATAATTGACCTGGGACATTAAAGTATAAATGTCAGCTTGTACTAGCAATTGGTTTTTTATTTGTTGCTTTTGCGATGTTTGACCACTTGTAAGAAAAAACTGAATGTTTAGACTCGCACTTTTAAACCAAAGGGGGGTTTAATTTTGTATTAATTTATTGGTATGTATACAAGGTTTTTGGTTTCAAAAAATGTTTCTTGAAAATAAGTGCTTAAACCAATTATTTGCTTTGATTTAAATTTTTTTAATTCTTCACTAAGATCACCACCCTTGAGACAGATGAAGCCATTTTTCCTCTCTTGTCGATGTTTTTTTGAAACATTATCACCCACCCAATCTACCAAGGTCTCCATTGGAGCAACAGCCCGACATACAACAAAATCTACAGTCAGGTTAATTTTTTCCATTCTTTCATTATGTGTATTAACATTTTTCAAATTTAATTCTTCTCTTATTACTTCTATTACATTAATTTTTTTACCAATACTATCGACCAAATGAAAATTAACATTAGGAAAAAAAATGGACAGAGGAATTCCAGGAAACCCTCCCCCGGTTCCAACATCCATAACTCTACTACCTGATTTAAATTGGTAAAACTTTGCGATAGATAAAGAATGAAGGACGTGACGTAAATAAAAATAATTCATATCTTTTCTAGAAATCAAATTAATTTTAGAATTCCAATCAGCATAGACACTATATAACGATTCCAGCTTTTGGAGTTGATGATTATTCAGGCTTGAAAAGTATTTAGCAATTAAATTCATTTAAAAGATTTTGTTAAAACTAAAAAAATACCCTTAAAATTCAATATTTTTACCAAGCAACAAATTTATTATGTCTAAAAAATTAATCCCTCGTTTTTCTCGCAAAGAGTCCCAAGAATTTTTCAAAACACTTAACAATAGGGTAAACCAATATTTTAAAGATCATAAAATACCTAAAACCGGAAATTGGCGTTTGTACTCCAAAACGGTGGTGATGTTTGCGCTTTTGATCGCACCTTATATACTGATACTTTCATTAAATGTTAGTGATTGGTTGAAACTGTTCTTATCTATAATCACTGGTATTGGAATGGCTGGAGTAGGAATGAATGTAATGCATGATGGGAATCACGGATCTTTCTCCAAACACAAATGGATCAATAAACTCATGGGGGGGAGTATTTACATACTTGCTGGAAATGTTTTCAATTGGAAGGTTCAACACAACCTTTTACATCACACCTATACCAATATTCACGGTCATGATGCAGACCTAGAAGCAGGTAAAATTTTACGTTTTTCAAAACATTCAAAATGGATGCCACATCATCAGTTTCAGCACCTTTATTCTGTGCTTCTTTACGGGTTGCTTACAATTAATTGGGCAATATTTGCTGACTTTTTCCAATTGATGGATTATCACAAAAGAAAACTTTCTTATGTAAATAGTAAAAGTCATAAAACGCAATGGGTTGGACTGATTATATCAAAAATCATCTATTTCTTAATATGGATCATATTACCAATATTTATTTTCAATATCCTTTGGTGGAAAGTGATTATTGGTTTTGTTGTAATGCATTACACTGCGGGTTTGATCTTAAGTTTGGTATTTCAATTGGCTCACGTTATTGGGGAGGCCGATATGCCATTACCCGATCGGAAAACTGGAACCCTAAAAAATTCGTGGGTCGTTCATCAATTAAAAACTACTGTTAATTTTTCGACAAAAAATAGAATTGTAAACTGGTTCACGGGGGGCTTAAACCATCAAATTGAGCATCATATCTTTCCTCATATTAGCCATATTCACTACACCAAAATATCTGAAATTGTAAAAAAAACAGCTAGAGAATTCAATTTACCATACAATGAGTACAAGACAACCAGGAGTGCATTGTTATCACATTTTAAATTTTTAAAAAAAATGGGGGTTAAACCCATTTGTATCGAACCATAATTCAATTTTAACATGTTATCGAATAGAATTAATAGCTTACCTACTTCGGCCACACTTGCTATGGCAGCAAAAGCAAGAGAACTGAAAAACCAGGGAATTAATATCATTGGGCTAAGTTTGGGGGAGCCGGACTTCAATACCCCTGAATTCATTAAAGAAGCAGCTATTCAGGCGGTAAAAGACAATTACAATTCTTACTCTCCAGTTGACGGTTATGCTGATCTTAAAGGTGCAATCTGTGAAAAGTTCAAAAGAGATAATGGGTTGTACTATCAACCGCAACAGGTAGTTGTATCAACAGGAGCAAAACAGTCCATCGCGAATGTATGTATGGTATTGCTCAATCCTGGAGATGAAGTTTTATTACCTGCTCCATATTGGGTCAGCTATTCTGCCATCGCAAGATTGGCAGAGTCAAAGTCTATAATAATCCCATCGTCAATTGAAAATGACTTCAAAATAACTCCCGAACAATTGGAAGCAGCTATTACTCCTAAAACTAAACTTGTAATGTTAAACTCCCCCAATAACCCGAGTGGAACAATTTATACAGAGGATGAATACCGCGCCTTGGGAGCGGTTTTAAAAAAGTATCCGAACATATATATATTATCGGATGAGATATATGAACATATAAACTATGGCATACCCCACTTTAGTATAGCTGCTATTTCAGATTTATATGACCGAACAATTACTGTTAATGGTGTTGCAAAGGCGTTCGCCATGACCGGATGGCGCATTGGTTACATTGGTGCTCCTGAATGGATTGCCAAAGCTTGTAACAAGATACAAGGACAGGTTACTTCTGGTGCCAATTGTATCGCCCAACGAGCAACTATTGCTGCTGTTTCGGCCCCTACTAGTAAAATTCAATATATGGTGGATGAATTCAAATACCGTAGAGATTTAATATTAAAGTTACTTTCTGAAATTCCTGGATTTAAAATAAATCAGCCCCAAGGTGCATTTTACGTCTTCCCAGATATATCCTCATATTTTGGAAAAAGAATTAATGGGAATAAAATTGAAAATGCTAATGATTTTGCATTATTTCTACTTGAGAAAGCACACGTGGCAACAGTTACAGGGGAAGCATTTGGAAACCCAAACTGCATAAGAATTTCATATGCAGCATCTGAAGATGATATTAAGTTGGCAGTTAAAAGGATAAAAAAAGTATTGAGCTCAAAATAAAATTTCCTGATAGGGTACTTTTTTGTTTATCCGTTTATTACCTTCTGTTGATGATTTATTGACTCTTGATGAATAGATTTAAATACTCGACTTATAAAATCCTCACTTAATCCTCTTTGTTCACCCTCAATTATCATTGTCTTTAATATCTCACTCCAACGTTTATTTTGTAAAACTGCGACATTATTATCTTTTTTAATTTTACCAATAGAGGCCGCTATTTTCATACGTTTACCCAAAGCATCTAAAAGCACTTGATCAGTAACATCAATTTGTTCACGGTAAGTTTCTAGCTGTGTCTGGTAACCTGCCTCATCAGTAGTCTTTTTACGAATTTTCAAAGATTTCATTATCTCAATAAGACGCCTTGGGGTTACCTGTTGTTTAGCATCACTCCAAGCATTATCTGGATCCCAGTGTGTTTCAATCATTAAACCGTCAAAGTTCAGGTCTAAAGCCCTTTGACTCAGGTCAAAAATCAAATCCCTACGTCCTGCGATATGAGAAGGATCACAGATCAATGGAATATCAGGAAACTTATTTTGAAATTCCACTGCTATTTGCCATTCGGGATTATTACGATATTTGGATTTATCATAGGTTGAAAATCCTCTGTGTATAACTCCTAAATTTTTGATATCTGCAGTATACAATCTTTCCAGACCACCCATCCATAATGCTAAATCAGGGTTAACAGGATTTTTAACCAATACAATTTTATCTGTTCCGCAAAGTGCATCCGCGATTTCCTGAATTATAAAAGGACTAACAGTCGTTCGAGCACCAATCCAAAGAATATCTATGTCCGCCTCCAAGGCTAATTTGACATGGTCTTTATTGGCAACCTCAGTAGTAGTCATTAAACCAGTTTCTTCTTTCACTTTTTTAAGCCAGTCTAAACCGATTGCACCAACACCTTCAAACATTCCCGGACGGGTTCTAGGTTTCCATATCCCAGCACGATATACCGTTACATCGGTGTCCTTTAATTCATGTGCAATTTTTAAAACCTGCTCCTCCGTTTCCGCGCTACAAGGGCCAGCTATAACAAGGGGATGACCTAATCCAAAGTTATCCAGCCAAGTTCTCATTTCTTTACTGTTTTCCATTTTTATTAATTGTTTTTTGTGGTTTTGGCAATGCCGTCTAAAATCTGATCAATACTATTAATAATTTTAATTTTATCGTACAATTCATCGTACTTTTCGTTATCAAGAAGTGATTTAAAATTATTTAGGTTGTTTATATATTCTTTAAGTGTTTCACTAATGTTATCTTTATTCTGTTCAAAAATTGGGATCCACATGCTTGGGGAACTTTTTGCAAGGCGAACAGAAGAAGCAAACCCACTGCCTGCCATATCGAATATAGTGGCTTGGTCTTTTTCTTTTTCCATTACAGTTTGCCCCAACATATATGAACTAATATGAGATAAGTGAGAAACATATGCAATGTGCTGATCGTGCGCAACTGGATCCATTTCCCTTAAATTCATGCCAATTTTTTTAAACCAGTCTTGTGCCCATTCTAATAAATCTGGACGAGTTTTTTGTGTTTCACAGAGAATTTGAATTTTATTAAAAAATAAATCAGGCAAGGCAGCTTCTGGTCCAGAGTATTCTGTTCCTGCAATTGGATGAGTTGCGAGAAATTGACCCCTTTTGGAATGAAGGGCTACAGCTTGACATATAGGATATTTTGTAGAGCCAAAATCGATCACTAAACCGTTGTCATTGACTTCATCAAGTAAATCGATCAATTGATTCATCGCAATATCTACTGGGACAGTCAACAAAATTATATCCATAGATTTTATGTCATTTTTTTGTAATTCAAAATCTATTAATCCCATTTTCAAGGACTTTTTAAGGTTGGCCTCGCTTTTATTACTCCCATAAATTTCAGAATCAGGGATATGTTTACGTGCAGATAAAGCAAGTGATCCTCCAATTAATCCAACACCAATGATACCTATTTTCATTTTTTTGTTATTCGTTTAATAGCTTTATTAATTTGGTCTTCTTTTACACATAGTGAAAAACGGACATAGCCTTCACCAAGACTGCCAAAGATACTTCCCGGTGTAATAAATAGATTGTATTTTTGTAAAATTTCCTCAATTACTTCAACCGAACTTTTATTAGTGTCTTTAAGTTTAGCCCAAACAAATAGCCCACTACTTTGAAGATCAAATTCTGTATTTAAAAGTGCCGCTAATTTAAAAATCAACTTTCTTCTTTTGGTGTAAGTATCATTCAATTGTTTAAACCAGATTTCATTAACATCTAGCGCAGCAATTGCCCCCTTTTGGATTCCTAAAAACATTCCAGAATCCATATTACTTTTAACCTTCAACAGTGCTTTAATATTTTCTTTATTACCTAAAACCATTCCTACCCGCCAACCAGCCATATTAAAAGATTTACTTAAAGAATTCAATTCCATACCTACCTCCATTGCCCCTGGCACCGAAAGCATGCTATGGGGGCGATCAGTAAGAATAAAACTGTAGGGATTGTCATTTACCAAAAGGATCTCTCTCTCTCTAACCCAATCAATTAATTTTCTAAATGTTTCTTGTTTAGCATTGGCTCCAGTTGGCATGTTAGGATAATTGACCCACATTATTTTAACACCATTCAAGTCCATTTGATTTAATGCCTCTAGGTCAGGTTGCCAATCATTTTCAGGACTAAGATTATAAAAAACAGGGGTGGCTTGCAAAAGTCTAGTTACTGATTGGTAAGTTGGATAACCAGGATTTGGAATCAACACCTTATCTCCAGGATTTAAAAAAGCCATTGAAATATGCATTATACCCTCTTTTGATCCCAAAAGGGGTAAAATTTCACTATCGGGATTTGCGTTAACATGATAATGCCTTAGGTAAAATTTGGCAATTGCAATTCTTAGCTCAGGAATTCCCTGATAACTTTGGTACTGATGAACTTTGGGATTGCTAAAACTTTCTTTTAACGCCTTGACTACGTCAGGGTGAGCAGGTAAATCAGGACTTCCAATACCCATATTTATTATCGGTTTACCTTTGGCAATCATAGCAGAAACCTCTCTCAATTTCTTAGAGAAGTAATATTCTTTAACTGTATCTAATCTTTTTGCAATCATGATTTATCAGATTTATATTCACCTAACACTTTAAAGGAGGTAGCCATTATTTTCAATAACGATTTCGCTTTAAAATAATCCGTTGACTCATCAAAAGTAACATCTACAAAAAATGCATACTTACCAGGCGTTTTGATCACAGGTAAAGATTGTATTTTGGTCAAATTTAGATTGCAATCACTCACGACATTTAGTGCCGTGGCTAAACTACCACGTTTATGGTCTAACACAAATTTCCAAGCAGCCTTGTTTATATTATCTTGTCGTTCAGGGATTGTCTTTTGAACTATTACAAAACGTGTAACATTATTTTTTATCGTCTGAATAGATTCACTTATAATACTTAATCCATAAATATCAGCAGCCCAAATGCCTGCTATAGCTCCACGACTCTTAATATTTTTTTCACTTATTTTCATGGCCTCTTCTGCAGTATCATGACTTTCAACCAACTTGATGTAGGGATAATCCTGGAAAAAATTTTTACACTGTAATATAGCCATAGGGTGAGAATGTACTTCTTCGATATCAGTTATGGATTGCCCTGGAAGAGCCATCAAATTATGCTGTATACGGAGATAAAACTCACCTACAATGACTAATTCGTATTGGTCTAGCAATGCATAGTTAGGCAATATAGATCCTGCAATTGAGTTTTCAATCGCCATGACTGCCTGATCACAATCACCCGCTAAAACAGCTTGTGATAAATCATCAAAGGTACTGCACTCGACAAGAGATAGGTTACCATCATAATATTCACTTACCACCTGATGATGGAAAGACCCTTTAATACCCTGTATGGCTATTTTTCTTGTCATATCCTCAAAAAAAAAGTCCCGATAAATCAGGACTTTTTTTCTTAACTATATTTAGAATATTACAAAGCCCCAACTGCTTCTGAATAGAAGTAGAAAAAGAAAGTGTAATATGTATTATTGTAAATCATTTTAAATATCTCGACAAAAGTAAGATAGGTTTTCACAAAAACAAATGATTTTATAAATTTTTTATAATCTAAAATTTTTTTAATCAGTTAAATAAATTTCTTTTCCAAAACTCTATACTTTAGCTTTTATTATTCCCCTTGGATTATCTAATTTTAATTAATTTCTTAATAAAATTTAAATTAGTTTAATTCTACATAAAAATTATGGACATTAAGATTGATTTTTTATCTAAAAGTTATGGAAGTTTTTCGGTACTGAAAAAAATATCTCTCCATTTTAATCAAAATGGAGTTATAGGCCTTTTGGGACCAAACGGTGCGGGAAAAACAACTTTGATGAAAATCATGACAGGCTACCTAAACCAATGGGATGGTGAAGTAAGGATCGATGGGTTTGATTTAAAAAAAGACTTAAAAAAAATACAAGCTCAAATTGGTTATTTACCAGAAAACAATCCACTTTACTCAGAAATGTACGTAAAGGAATACCTAAAGTTCGTTGGACAGTTACATAGAATAAAGACTCCACCAATTGAAGAGTTGATCGAAAAAATAGGTTTGTCTTCTCAATTTAAAAAAAAAATAGGTAATCTTTCTAAAGGTTTCAAACAAAGAGTAGGGCTCGCTGCAGCATTATTACATGACCCTAAATACCTGATATTAGACGAGCCTACTACTGGACTTGATCCTAATCAAATAATCGAAATTCGAAAGATAATTCAAGACTTGGGAAAGAAAAAAATGGTTTTTATATCCACTCATGTTCTCCAAGAAGTCGAGGCAATGTGTAAGGATGTCGTAATTATAAACAAAGGAGAAATAGTCTTAAACCAGTCCCTTAAAGAACTTCAATCTAATAAAGAACAAATAATTGAAGTAAGTTTTGACTACAGAGTGGAAAATTTAGCACTAGCAAAAATACCTCAACTGAAAACGGTAACGAATACTTTCGACTTTAACTATGAATTGACCTTTGAAAACAGTGAAGATATGAGACCAGCAATATTTGACTTTGCACACGAAAATGGTCTAAAAATCTTGGGGTTAAAACAAAAAAATCAAAGTTTGGAAAAAAGATTTAATACTTTGACCAAAGAAATTTAAAAAATTTAATAGCTATCTTACTTACCCTATTGATTTCCTCATCGCTAAAATTTTAATTTAATTTATCATTTTTAAATTTGCAGAGAAAATCTTTACTTTCAAAACTAGATATCTTTCTATTTAAGTATGCTGATTTAAGTTTATTAAGTCTTAAATATCTTTCTAAGTATTTTAGATATTGCCTTATTCTCAATTAAAAATGCATCGTGTCCATGAATGGAATTAAGTTCATGATAATAAATTTTCTTTTTGAGATTTCTCCCAATTTTAAAAGTCTTCTGATCCTCTTCGGGAGTAAAAAAAATATCGCTATCAATTGCAATTAAATGAATATCAGATTCAATACTTTTAATCACCTTTTCAATAGATTCTCCATTTCTTGTAATATCAACAGAGGCTAATAAATGATTCATAGTCTTATATGCTTTTAACAAAAAACGTTTAAAAAGTTTATCTCCATGATGAATTAACCAGCTCTCTACATTGTAAATATTCTTCTCAAGGTTTTTAGTTCTCCCGAAACGCTCCGAAAAGGAGGCTGGAGTTCGATATGTTAACATCGCATGAATACGAGCATCTCTTATGGGATCTTTTGAATTTTCCAACAAACGTTTTTGGAGAAAAGTATTTGCAATAATCCAATCTGAAGCTTTCCAATCTGCAGCAACAGGTATCAAATTTTTGGTTAATGAAGGATACAATGCTGCCATTTCCCATGCAATTCCACCTCCTATTGAACCTCCAATTAAAGCAAATAATTTTCCAACTCCTAAGACTTGAAGTCCTTTGTAAAAAATCTCTGCAATATCACCGGTATGAAAATCTTGATAGTTTTCAATAATATAATTTTTTACACCATTTCCAGGAATATTAAATGCCAAGATTGCAAAAGTTTTCGTATCGATGGTTAGGTTCGGACCTACAATCTCGTTCCACCAGCCCGAAGAACCGGCGACATTTGCATCGCCAGTTAGGGAGTGGTTTATGAGAACCACTGGGGCATTAATACAATTTCTGCCAAAATGCTGATAATGCAATTCAACTTTATCGTAATAGCTACCGCTAGCAGTGGTAAAATTAGGAATCGATATGGTTTTAACCTTCGACATTTATTCCATATTATACTGCTTTAAGTGCTTGGTCCAAATCTTCTTTTAAGTCTTCAATATTTTCAATTCCAACTGAGATTCTAACCAAATCGGACGAAACCCCTGTACTACTTTGCTCTTCTTCATTTAACTGAGAATGAGTAGTGCTAGATGGATGAATAATCAAAGATTTAGTGTCACCAATATTTGCTAATAAAGCAAAAATCTTTGTGGACTCAGCAACTTTCTTAGCAGCCTCAAAGCCTTTTTTAAGTCCAAAGGTAACTATGCCGCTTTTTCCGTTTGGTAAGTATTTATTAGCTAAATTATGGTATTTAGAAGAATTTAAACCTGGATAATTAACCCAACTTACTTCTCCTCTTGATGATAACCACTTGGCTAGTTCTAAAGCATTCTGAGAATGTTTTTGCATACGCACCTCAAGAGTTTCTAGGCCCTGAATGACTTGAAAACTATTTAGCGGACTAGGTGCGCTACCGAGGTCTCTTAAACCCTCTACTCTAACTCTCGCGATAAAAGCAATTGGACCTAAAGCTTCATGATACTTAAGACCGTGATAGGATGGCGAAGGCTCAGTAAATTCAGGAAAATTTCCATTTGAGTAATCAAAAGTTCCAGCATCAATAATAATTCCACCTAGAGTAGTTCCATTACCAGTAATGTACTTAGTTAATGAATGGATAACAATATTGGCTCCATATTTAATTGGATTAAGTAAGGCAGGAGTTGCAATAGTGTTGTCGACAATAAAAGGTACTTTAGCCACTTTTGCATGATCACTGATTCCTTTTAAATCAATCACATCCAATTTTGGATTGCCCAAAGATTCTGCAAAAAATGCTCTTGTGTTTGGCTCAACTGCTTTTGCAAAATTCTCTGTATCATCAGGGTCAACAAAAGTTGTAGTAATTCCAAAACGGGGTAGGGTATTACTTAACATATTATAAGTTCCTCCATAAAGGCTATTAGATGCTACAATATGATCTCCAGACTTTAATAAGGTCATAAAAGTAGTAGCAATAGCTGCTGTTCCAGAGGCGGTTGCCACTGCAGCAACACCTCCTTCTAAGGCAGCCAAACGCTGTTCAAGAACATCATTGGTGGGGTTATTTAATCTGGTATAAATATACCCTGCCTCTGAAAGTGCAAATAAATTGGCAGCTTGATCAGAATCCTCAAATACATAGGATGTGGATTGATAAATCGGAACAGCTCTTGTTCCTTGTGTTTTTTTCACATCATGCCCAGCATGAAGTGCGTTAGTTGCTAATTTTAAACTCATAATTCAAAAGTGTTTTTAATTTTATTTAAATAATCTAATTTTTCCCAAGTAAAAAGCTCTACTTTTTTTTCTACTCTCCCACTATAGGGAGATTCAAAAACCTTGGTGATTTTTTGAGGTGATCTCCCCATATGACCATAAGCAGCTGTTTCTAGATAGATTGGGTTTCTAAGTTTAAGTCTTTGTTCAATAGCGTAAGGGCGTAGATCAAAAATCTGACTTACCTTTTCCGCAATTTCTACATCACTAAATGGCACTTTCGCAGTATTGAAAGTGTTTACGTTTATTGATGTTGGTGCTATCACCCCTATTGCATAACTTAGTTGAACTAATATTTCTTTTGCAACACCGGCAGCTACAATATTTTTAGCGATATGACGAGCCGCATAAGCCGCTGATCGATCAACTTTACTTGGGTCTTTTCCACTAAAAGCACCTCCACCGTGGGCTCCTTTTCCTCCATAAGTATCCACGATAATTTTCCTACCTGTTAGACCGGTATCCCCATGTGGACCTCCAATGACAAATTTTCCTGTAGGGTTTATATGGTAGATGATATCATCATTAAAAAGCTTTTGTATATGCAATGGCTCCTTATTTATAACATTTTTAACAGCTATATTAATAATATCACTATTAATTTTTTTCAAGACCTTCTCATTACTCTTATCAAATGGGTCGTGTTGAGTAGAAACTACAATTGTATCAATTCTGATAGGCTTGTGGTTGTCATCATATTCTATGGTAACTTGTGACTTAGCATCGGGACGTAAATAGGGAATTTGCTTACCATCCCTTCGTAAATCGGCAAGCTCAATCAAAATTTTATGAGATAAATCTAATGAAAGAGGAATATGGTTATCAGTTTCATCTGTAGCATAGCCAAACATTATACCCTGATCACCTGCCCCTTGTTCCTCTTTATTATCTCGATCGACACCTCTATTAATGTCTTTGGATTGTTCGTGTATTAGAGAAATGATACCACATGAATTTCCACTAAACTGATATTCATCTTTAGTATATCCTATATTATTAATTGTATCCCTAGCTATCTGTTGAACATCAAGATATGTACTACTTTTAACCTCTCCTGCAAGTACCACTTGACCAGTAGTTACAAGTGTTTCACAAGCAACTTTGCTTTCGGGATCAAAAGCAATAAAATTATCCAGTAATGCGTCACTGATTTGATCAGAAACTTTGTCGGGATGACCTTCGCTTACAGATTCAGAAGTAAATAAGTATGGCATTTAAAAATTGCTTTGTGAAAGGATTTGACAAAATAAAGTCTTAAAGCAATACCGCTTTAGCATTTTTTTAAGAGGTTGCAATCAGTCAAATCCTTCCTCGTTTGAAGTGCAAAGTTATTATTTATTTTTAAATTTTAAAAAAAAATTTAATTAAAGTTTGATTTAAGAATTTGAGATTGATTATTTACAATTTTTAATTAAAATTTGAACTAAAATTAAATGCATCAAAAAGAAAAAGTATTTATCTTGGCATCAAACAAAATATTTTAAAATGCAATTTGCAATTGCTGGAAATATTGGCGCAGGTAAAACAAGCTTAGCTGAACTACTTTCGAAACATTATAAATGGGAGCCACATTTCGAGGATGTTATCGACAATCCTTATTTAGATGACTTTTATGTACACATGGAGCGATGGTCGTTTAACCTTCAGGTTTATTTTTTGAATAGTCGTTTTAGACAGCTAATGAGTTTTAACGGATCTGAAAAAAGTGTTGTACAAGATAGAACAGTTTATGAAGACGCTTATATTTTTGCTCCAAACCTTCATTCTATGGGGTTAATGAATCAAAGAGACTTTAAAAATTATATATCACTATTTGAATTAATGGAATCAATGATTAAAGCCCCTGAGCTTTTAATTTACTTGAGAAGCAGTATTCCTAACTTGGTAAATAAAATTCATAAAAGAGGGAGAGAATATGAAAATTCAATAAGTATCGAATATTTAAGTCGCCTCAACGAACGTTACGAGGCTTGGGTATCAACTTATGATAAGGGTAAATTACTTGTTATTGATGTTGACAATTTAGATTTTGTTAAAAATAAAGAAGATCTAGGTTTCATCATCGAGAAAGTTGATGCAGAAATAAGTGGTTTATTCTAAATTTCACATTACTCTTTTCAACCAAAATTTAAATCTTAAAGACATTACAATTCTTTTTTATTCTGAATGGTTTTACTATTTTTGGTCCCGCTTAAAAAATAATACTTCATGGAAATTATAGTTAAATTTTTACCTGCATTTGGAATTATAGGTTTAATATTTGTCTTGATAAAAAACAATTGGGTAAATAAACAAGAAGTTGGAAATGAAAAAATGGCCACAATTGCTAAAAATATTTCAAGCGGTGCAATGTCTTTTTTAAAGGCAGAATATAGAATCCTATCCATATTTGTGCTTTGTTTAGCCATTTTACTATATATCAAGGGAAGTAATGAAGAAGGATCTCATGGGATGGTAGCATTATCATTTATTGTTGGTGCCATTTGTTCTGCCTTAGCAGGCTTTATAGGTATGCGAGTCGCTACTAAAGCAAATGTAAGAACTACCAATGCGGCTAGAAAATCTCTAGGTAAAGCTCTCGAAGTGGCTTTTGCCGGAGGTTCAGTTATGGGGCTTGGAGTTGTAGGGCTTGGAGTTCTTGGTTTAAGTGGTTTATTTGCGACTTATCAGGAAATCTGGCCAGGTCAGGATAACCTAACATTGGTCCTGAATGTATTGACCGGTTTTTCTATGGGTGCTTCTTCCATCGCACTATTTGCAAGAGTTGGTGGAGGAATCTATACCAAAGCCGCTGATGTAGGTGCTGACCTTGTAGGTAAAGTTGAAGCAGGAATCCCCGAAGATCATCCACTAAACCCAGCTACAATAGCAGATAATGTTGGCGATAATGTAGGAGACGTTGCAGGAATGGGAGCTGATTTATTTGAATCTTATGTCGGTTCTATTATAGGTACAATGGTTTTGGGTGCTTTTATCATTACACCAGATGTAGCCGGAGGAATGGGAGCTGTTTTCCTTCCACTTGTCATTGCTGCTCTTGGAATAATAATATCTATAATAGGTACACTTTTTGTTAAAGTAAAAGAAGGTGGTAATCCACAAACCGCACTAAATATTGGTGAATTTGGCTCCGCAGGCCTAATGGTAGTTGTTTCATATTTTGTTATTAACGCAATGATCCCAGAATCAACTTCAGGTTTACCACACGGTGCAATAGGAATATTTTTAGCAACAATATCTGGTCTTGTTGCAGGATTGGGTGTTGGAAAAATAACTGAATATTATACAGGAACAGGGACTAAACCTGTTACTTCAATTGTAAGACAATCTGAAACAGGATCAGCAACCAATATTATTGCAGGACTTGGAGTAGGAATGATGTCTACAATGATTCCAATTTTATTAATTGCAGCTGCTATTTTAATCTCTCACTACTATGCAGGTCTTTATGGTATTGCAATTGCTGCAGTAGGAATGTTAGCAAATACAGGGATTCAACTGGCTGTTGATGCTTATGGACCAATTTCAGATAATGCTGGAGGTATTGCTGAAATGGCCGAGTTACCCGCGGAGGTAAGACAACGAACTGATAAATTGGATGCAGTAGGAAATACAACAGCTGCAATTGGTAAGGGATTTGCTATTGCATCTGCAGCACTTACTGCTCTAGCCCTATTTTCTGCCTTCATGCAAGTTGCTAACGTTACTGAAATAGATGTCTCTAAGCCTAAGGTTATGGCTGGACTTCTAGTTGGTGGAATGTTACCTTTTGTTTTCTCGGCACTTTCTATGAATGCTGTTGGTCGAGCTGCAATGTCCATGATAGAGGAAGTTAGAAGGCAATTCAAAGATATTCCTGAATTAAAAGCAGCGCTGGAGGTCATGCGTAAATGTAATGCCGATATTTCAAAAGCTAATACTAAAGATCGCTCCATTTTTGATGCCGCATATGGTAAAGCTGACTATGAGAAGTGTGTTGAAATTTCAACCAAGGCTTCCATTAAAGAGATGGTTATGCCGGGATTATTAGCAATACTAGTTCCCGTTGCAGTGGGTTTCCTGGGTGGGGCTGAAATGCTCGGTGGTCTTTTAGCTGGTGTTACCACCTCTGGTATTTTGATGGCCATTTTCCAGTCTAATGCTGGAGGAGCTTGGGACAATGCAAAAAAAATGATTGAATCTGACGGTAGAAAAGGCACAGATGCTCACAAGGCCGCAGTGGTTGGAGATACTGTTGGAGATCCTTTCAAAGATACTTCAGGACCTTCTTTAAATATTCTTCTTAAGTTAATGTCAGTTGTGGCTCTGGTTATTGCCCCAAGTATCGCCTTGGATTTAGATCCAATGAGCGAAAAAGTTGAAAATAAAGAACACAATATCACTTTTGAAGTAAATAAAGATACAGATATAGCTGACAACAATATTACTTACGAAAGGGTTATTAAAATTAGAAGATAATTTTTAATGAATAATTGTTTGAAACTCACCAAATATTGCTCCTTCAATAGGAAAATAATCACCTTTAATAACTCTAGGTTGAATACATCACCTTTTTAACTGATTTAATTACATCATTTGCATTAGGAAGCCACTCTGCAAGTAGAACTGGTGAGTAGGGTGCGGGAGTGTCAGCAGTATTTATTTTTTCTACTGGAGCATCTAAATAATCGAATATTTGACTCTGAACTTGATAAGTTATTTCAGTAGATATATTTCCAAAAGGCCAGGATTCCTCTAAAATCACAAGGCGATTAGTTTTTTTTACAGATTCAAATATTGTTTCGTAGTCCATCGGACGAATTGTTCTCAAATCAATTACCTCGCAATCAATACTTTCCTCTGAAAGAATTTCTGCTGCCTTATAGGCTTCTTTAATGATTTTACCAAATGATACAATAGTAACATCTTTACCTTTTCGTTTGATCTCAGCTAAACCAATTGGGAGTGTAAATTCACCATCAGGAACTTCTCCTTTATCTCCATACATTTGTTCAGATTCCATAAAAATGACAGGGTCATTGTCTCTAATAGCAGACTTTAATAGGCCTTTTGCATCATATGGGTTAGAGGGGACAATTACCTTTAATCCTGGGCAATTTGCATACCAACTCTCAAAGGCTTGAGAATGTGTAGCGGCTAACTGACCTGCAGATGCAGTAGGACCTCTAAATACGATAGGGCAAGGAAATTGACCCCCTGACATTTGTCTAATTTTTGCAGCGTTATTTATAATTTGATCTATACCTACCAAAGCAAAGTTAAATGTCATAAATTCTATTATTGGACGATTTCCAGTCATTGTTGAACCAACCCCTATTCCAGCAAATCCCAATTCTGATATTGGGGTGTCAATTACACGTCTTTCACCGAACTCATCAAGCATTCCTTTTGATGCTTTGTAAGCGCCATTATACTCTGCAACCTCCTCTCCCATTAAAAAAATGGTATCATCTCTTCTCATCTCCTCAGTCATGGCTTCACATATCGCCTCCCTAAATTGAATTGTTTTCATCAACATATATTTTGACAATACAAATTTAAATAATTGCTATGTGATTATTTGAATTAATACATAAATATTTTATAATGAGTCATCCTTTAAAATCGTTTATTTATCGATGATTTAGTTAAATATTTTACTAATTTGGTATTGCCTTAACTTATGAAGTTAGTACAATTAAACATTAAGGGAATTTCATACAGCGAGACCCAAACTGGAGCTTATGCACTTATATTAAGTGAAATAGATGGAGGTCGAAGACTTCCAATTATTATTGGAGGTTTTGAGGCCCAATCTGTTGCAATTGCATTGGATAAAGAATTAAAGCCTAAAAGACCTCTAACCCATGATCTTTTTAAAAATTTTGCTGATCGCTATGGTATTTATGTTAAACAAGTAATTATTCATAAGCTTGTCGATGGAGTTTTCTACTCAAGTTTAATTTGCGAAAGGGACAAAATAGAGGAGATTATAGATTCTAGAACATCAGATGCAATTGCCTTAGCTTTAAGGTTTAGCGCCCCTATTTTTATATATGACTCTATACTGAATCAAGCAGGATTTGATGAGAAAAGTATTCGTAAATCCAAAAAAAATAAAAACGATGAGAGTTGGATTCAAAATTTTGTTGAAGAGCAAAACGAGCAAAAAAGAATTCCTGAGGATTTAAAAAAACTTTCTCTATCTAAACTAAAATCATTACTCAATAAACTAGTTAATCTTGAAGATTACGAGAAGGCTGTTAAGATTAGAGACGAAATTTCTAAAAGGGAAAAGAAAACTTAACTGTTAATTTTTTTTTGAAAACTATTTAATTTGCAAAGCTCATCTTAAGTAACGATGAGTATTTTTAATCAAACATTTAATTTATGCAACAGTATTTAGACCTGATTAGACATGTTCAGGAAAATGGATTAAAAAAAACTGATCGAACCGGAACCGGTACAAAAAGTATTTTTGGATATCAAATGCGCTTTGATCTTCAAGATGGTTTCCCGCTGGTAACAACAAAAAAAATTCACGTAAAATCAGTTATTCACGAACTACTTTGGTTTCTAAAAGGAGATAGTAATATTAATTATCTAATTGAAAATGGTGTAAGAATTTGGAATGAATGGGCAGATGAAAATGGAAATCTGGGACCAGTTTATGGACACCAATGGAGAAACTGGAACAGCGAAGGAATAGATCAGATTAAATCCGTGATAGACTCTTTAAAAAATAATCCTGATAGTAGGAGAATGCTTGTATCAGCATGGAACCCCAGTGTTTTGCCTGACAATTCTATTTCATTTTCTGAAAATGTTGCAAATAACAAGGCAGCTCTCCCACCCTGTCACGCTTTCTTTCAATTTTATGTAGCAGATGGAAAGCTTTCCTGTCAACTCTATCAACGAAGTGCAGATGTTTTCTTAGGTGTTCCGTTTAATATTGCCTCTTATGCCCTACTGAATATGATGGTAGCACATGTTTGTGATCTCTCGCTGGGAGAATTTATTCATTCTTTTGGAGATGCACATATATATTCCAATCATCACGAACAAATTCAAGAGCAACTTTCTAGGAATCCAAAACCACTTCCAAAGATGACTCTAAATCAGGAAATCAAAGATATTTTTTGTTTTAAATTTGATGATTTTAATTTGACTGGGTATGATCCTCACCCTTTAATTAAAGGAAAAGTCGCCATTTGAGTTAGGCCACAGCCATTTTTTTAATTACCTCAACTAAGTTTTTAATATCATCTAAAGTGTTATAGAAGTGAATAGAAAATCGAATATAATTGCCTCGATGCGCAACTTTTATATTTTTTTTCTCTAATAATCTCAAAAAACTTTCATCATAATTAACACTAATAATTGAGCTATTCTTTTTACGTTCGTGACCGGCGGGTTTGTAACCATGCAACATTAGGGCATTACGCAATTCATTGCTGAGACGCCGATTGGTTTCAACTAATTTTATGAAGTCATTTTCTATCAAACGCTCCAATGCAAAAACCAGCGATGCGGCTCCAAGAATATTAAAATGACCTGCATACACCTTTCCAGCAAATTCTTTAGAACTGGAATTATTTTTAGCCAAAAAAATATCTGATAATGCAATGAATCCGTTTCCAAAACCAGCCAATAACCACTTGTAGCCACTGCAAACAATGGCATCAAAGGGAGAATCATTGAAATTGAAGACATCTGTCCCAATATATTGGGTTGCATCTCCAATAATGGAAAGCCTGGGATATTTTTGTTTTAAATCACTTAAAAAATCAAAATCAACTAGTAATCCATTTGTATACTGAACCATACTGATAACCAAAGTTTCAATAGGATTTTTTTCTAACGAAGATGCAATATCAGTTTCAATATTATCCGACATTTCAATTGGGAACAACTTGAATTTCTTCTCCTTTATTGAGGAAACTAAAGAATGATAATCCTCTTTAATATACATTACGTTTGTGTTTTCTGGAAGTAAATTCATAACATAGCGAACACCAGTAGAAAAATTTGACACAAAATAGGTCTGCTCTTTTTTTGAACCAATGAATGAAGCAATCATAGCTTGAGTTTGAGGTAAATTATCGTACGCTCTTAATTTATATTCATCACCATTATTAAGATAGCCTCTTTCGAAATTGACTCTGAAATCGTATAATGACTCAGACATTAAACCAACGTAAGCAGTATTGAAATACGTACAAGATTTCAGTAGCGGGAAATCATTTTTAAACTTCATAAATTGTTTAGAAATTGTACATTTGTTTCAAAATTACTCTATTTAGTGCTATTTAGAACGATATTTTTTTTTAAAGTCTAAAAACAAGAAAAAGTTCTTCATTATTGATGATTGATATCGAACAAATTTATTGAGCGAACCAAGACTTATCCCACAAAAAAAGAAATGACCAAGAAAAAAGATCCTATTTTCTTAAAAGAGCGAAATATAACCATAATAGCTGCGATTGCTGAAAACCAAGTTTTGGGGAAAGAAAATAAGTTGATTTGGCACCTTCCAGAAGATTTAAAAAGATTCAAACGTTTGACTTCAGGACATTCAATTATAATGGGTAGAAAGACTTTTGAATCACTTCCAGGGGCCCTTCCTAAAAGGCATAACATTGTGGTGACCAAAAATAAGAGATTTTATGCTAAGGGGGTAACAACTTGTCACAGTCTAAACGAGGCAATTGATGCATCAGGTGATGACCTTCAACCATTTATCATAGGGGGAGGGCAAATTTACCAACAGGCAATGGAATTGGCTGATAGAATTGAACTTACGAAAATCTACAAGTCATTTGAAGGAGATGTTTTTTTTCCAGAAATTGATTCTCAATTATGGCATTTAGATAAAGAGGAACAGTTTAAGCATTCCCATTTTAAATACGCCTATTTAACCTATTTAAAAAACAAGTAAATAATATGAATGCCTACGTTTTCCCAGGTCAAGGATCACAGTTCCCAGGGATGGGAAAGGATCTTTATGATCAGTATCGAATTGCAAAAATACTTTTTGAATCGGCAAATAAAATTTTAGATTTTGATATAACCAAAATCATGTTTGAGGGAACAAAAGAGGAATTAAAACAAACTCGTGTAACCCAACCAGCTATATATATATACTCTGTAATAGTAACTAAGATAATGGGGAGTAAATTTCAGCCAGATGCATTGGCTGGCCACTCCCTTGGCGAGTTTTCTGCATTAGCAGCAGCAGAAACAATATCCTTCGATTCAGGTTTAAAATTGGTCTCTCAGCGAGCTAAAGCTATGCAAAAGGCCTGTGATATTAAAGATGGAACGATGGCAGCTATTTTAGGTCTTGAAGATGAAAAAGTAGTTGAAATATGTGAGCAAACCCATGGCTCAGTTGTTGCAGCAAACTTCAATTGTCCAGGACAATTGGTTATTTCCGGAAGTGTTACCGCTGTTGAATCAGCCTGTGAAAGTATTAAAGCTGCTGGAGCAAAAAGAACCATTTTGCTTCCTGTTGGAGGAGCTTTTCACTCTCCACTTATGGAACCTGCCAAAATTGAATTAGCCAACGCAATAAAAAATACTGATTTCAGCACCCCAATTTGCCCTATTTATCAAAATGTTGTGGCTAATGCTGTAACCGAGCCTATTGAAATCCAAAAAAATCTCATTGCGCAACTTACTGGTCCAGTAAGGTGGACTCAGAGTATAAATACAATGATTAAAGAAGGGGTTACAAGCTTTATAGATGTTGGACCAGGTAAAGTTTTATTGGGGTTGGTCAGTAAAATTTCTGATAAGGTTGAGGTTTATGTATTATAAGTTTAATCAATTAATCTAAAAACTTTTTTACACATTCAGAAATATAATCTATTTGATCATCCGTCAACTCAGTGTGCATGGGTAATGATATCACTTCTTTTACAACTTGATTAGTTACTTTAAAATTAGATTGATTGTACCTTTTGCTTTTGTAAGCCTTTTGAAGATGTAATGGAACAGGGTAATAAATACCACATGGAATATTGGACTTACTCAAATATTTAACAAGTTCGTCTCTGTGACTGTCACCTCTTAAAATTCTTAAAGTATATTGGTGAAAGACGTGAGAGTCAAATTCTCCAATTCTAATTGGAGTAATTATATCAGAATGATCCCTAAATCGTTCATTGTATTTAAATGCGGCATCATTACGGCTCTTATTATAATCGTCAAGATAATTCAACTTTATATCTAAAATTGATGCTTGTATTGAATCCAGACGAGAATTAACTCCAACCAAGTCATGATAGTATCTAATGTACATCCCGTGGTTAACAATACCTCTTATAGTATGGGCCAGATCGTCATCCTCAGTAAAAATAGCTCCACCATCTCCATATGCTCCTAGGTTTTTTGAGGGAAAAAAGGAAGTGGTTCCTATATGGCCAATGGTCCCTGCTTTCTTTTTAGATCCATTTTTAAAAGTATAATTTGCTCCCAATGACTGAGCATTATCCTCTACTATAAATAAATTATTTTCTTTAGCAATATTTCTTATTTCAGACATTAGTGCTACTTGGCCAAACAAGTGAACTGGAATAATTGCTTTGGTTTTTGAGGTTATGGCATTTTTAATCCCCGATATATCAATATTAAAAGATTCAATATCTATATCTACTAAAACTGGCGTTAATCCTAAAAGTAAAATGACCTCTATTGTTGATGCATATGTGAAATCAGGAGTAATAACTTCATCACCGGGTCTAAGATTTAAAGCCATAAGCGCAATTTGTAATGCATCAGTACCATTAGCACAAGGAATGACGTGTTTTACATCAAGATAATTCTCTAGATTTTTTTGGAAACTTTTAACTTGAGGGCCGTTAATAAAACTAGCAGAATTAATTGTATTTAAAACTGAGTCATTTACTTGGCTCTGAATTTTCTGATATTGACTTTTTAGGTCAACCATTTCAATTTTTTTCATATAATTATTTCGACACAAAATTAATAAAGGTTTCTTCTTTTGACAATTAATTATAAAAACTATTTTTGAAGAAACATGATTTTTCGACTTTCTTATAATTTTATAATTCAAATTTCCTACCCTATTCTATGGGTTATAGGGATCTTTTCTCATAAGATAAACCTTTTTACTAGAGGACGATTTAAGACCTTTGAAATATTAAAGTCCAAATCAGTAGACAAGAACCAATGGGTTTGGTTTCATGTTGCCTCTTTAGGAGAGTTCGAGCAAGCTAGGCCTTTAATAAAGGCTTATAAAAATTCATTTTCTCAAGACAAAATATTACTAACTTTCTTTTCTCCATCAGGTTATGAGGTAAAAAAGAACTTTCCAAATGCTGATTGTGTTTGTTACCTCCCATGGGATAGTATTCAGAACGTAAATCGTTTCCTAGATTTTTGTAATATAAAATTGGCGATTTTTGTGAAATATGAATTTTGGCCAAATTATTTTAAAGGCCTTCATAAAAGAAAAATTCCTGTCTATTCTGTCTCTAGTATCTTTAGACCTCAACAACTTTTTTTTCGTTGGTATGGAGTTGAATACAGAAAACTACTTTATAGTGTAAAACACTATTTCGTCCAGAATGATCTCTCTAAAAAGCTTTTGAATAATATAGGAATTAATGCAGTTTCAGTTAATGGAGACACGAGAATTGATAGAGTTTATCAAATGGTAAAACAAGAAAATAAACTAGAAATAATGGATGATTTTACATCGGGAATAAAATGTTTTGTTGCAGGAAGTACATGGCCTGAAGACCACAACTTAATTGAGGATTTACTTAAAAAAAATATGCCCCTAAAAATAGTTATTGTTCCACACGAAGTTTCTAGAAAAGTAATCGGAAATTTAGAAAAAAAAATAAAATTACCTTATGCTAAATGGAGTACATATGATACTATGAAAGATGTAAAAAAGAGAATTCTTATTGTTGATAAAATAGGAGAATTGAGTAAAATATATAGTTATGCTGCATTTGCTTATGTAGGAGGAGGATTTAAGAAAAAAAAGTTACACAACACATTGGAACCTGCTGCTTTCAGCATACCGGTAATAATTGGTCCACATTTTAAAACTTTTCAAGAAGCAGAGACTCTTGTTGGCCTTGGGGGTATCTATTCAATTAGAAATAAGTCTGAACTAAAAAATATTTTTGATTATATCTTATTGAATGACCAAATAAGAAAAAAGGCAGGAATGATAAACGGTAAATATATTTCAAAAAGTATTGGAGCAAGCTCAATATTTATAAATAAATTAAAAGAACTCCATTCGTAATCCTCAATTAATTATTTGGTTCTCATCATTTGAAGAACTTCTTTTTTAAAAGATTTATCGTCTTCCATAATGTCGAAAAAGTTTGTAAGGAATTCATTGGTACTTTCAAATTCAGATGGTATTTCAAATTTTGATTTTTGATTATCAACGATTTGATAAAATTCATTTTTCTTACTAAGAATTTGATCTCTAACTTTCTCAAGAAGTGATTCATCTCTCTTAAATCCCCGATATTTTCTATCTCTTACAGAGCTTATCCCTAATGTACTGTTAACTATAGCATAACTTGCATCTACCAAACCACAAAGATCAAAGTCATAGGGCAATGGATGAATCTTTTTGTTGGCATAAAGTAGTTTCCCATTATGTTGATATGCAACAGAAAAATCGGTATTTCCTATCATAAATTGAAAAATAGAGTTTTGAACAGATGTCATATCGTCCATAGCCTTTGGATGGATGTACCTTTCAAATGATTTGCCTTCAAATCGATCAGCGACTCTCTTATCATCCTCTATCAAAAAACCTATTAGCTTATGAACTTCTGTTTTCTTTTTTTTTATCTCTGTGAATTCAATATCTACCAATCTAGTTTTGAAATAATATGGTGAAATCTTTTCGTAAAACTTATAAGCAATAAACTCTTGAAGGATGTTGTCATTTTTTTCTTTTCTAAGAAGGCAAGGCATTACGAGTTTCAAATTCTTGTTACCTTCAAATAAAGTCCCTTTGGCTGATGATTTTTTTATACGCATTTTGATTGGAGGAAAATAACATTTCGATCTTCTAAAATTTCCTCTTGCTCTAAGGTTTACATTTAAACTTTCCCATTTATTATCATTGTTGTATTCAAGATTTACTTTAATAAATGTCGTATCATCAGTATCCATACGCATTTCAGCATTAGAGTAGCTTAATTTAATCTTAAGAATATCTTGATTATTGAAAAGAGAATCAGATTTTTGAACAATTTGTGCAGAAGCTACTCCACAAAATAGTATTAATGCCGAAAAAAACATTTGTATATTCATAATAATAATAATAGATTTAAACAACTAATTTAAAAAATTTAATGAAAAGGTACTTATCAATATTAAATCAGCGAACATTATTTACTTTAATTCTATCGATAGTAATACCTTTTCTTGCCTTTGAATTTGAGATTTTTTATCACATTGATCTAACCCTAATAAGTTTAGCAATAATTTTTCCATTGGTTTTTGCTATAAGAGGCGCTTTTAAAAGAAGAGAAAAATCATTACAATTTTTAAGTCAATTTAGGAGCTCATTAAAAACCATTTACTATTTTTTCAATAGTAATTCAAAGTTATCTACTTCAAAAAAAGAAGAGATCAACAATATACTTCATGAAATATCTGAATCATTTATTAATCATCTTTCTCAGTCCAGTCATAATACCACTGACGTTGATAAAAAAACTGAAAATATTTTTAAATTCATACTTGATAATGAAGAGGATATTCCTAACAGCTTAAAGCAGAAGATTTTGAGGTTTGTAAGAGATCTTCATTTATCGATTGAAAATTTAATTGCGGTTCATACTCATAGGACCCCAATAAGCTTAAAAGCTTACTGTCTTATTTTTATATATATTTTTCCAACCGTTTATACACCTACAATAATTAATAAAATTGGGTATGATAATCCTCACAATATAACTTACTTCATTATTATTCTAAGTGAATTTATTTTGATTTCACTTTACAATATTCAAGATCAAATGGAGCATCCATTTGACAAAGATGGATTGGATGATATCAAATTAGATAATTTTAAAATAGATAGAATAATAAACTAATATTCTTAACACCACAAATTGAGTCTCACCTAAAATTTGATAAACTATTTTAATAATTAGGATTCAATAAAATTTTCTTCTTAAATCTAAGTCTATAATTAACAATAAAATTTGAAATATTGTCAAATAATTTAATTGAGTAAAAAAAATTTATTTCTTAAATAGAAAAACAACAAATTTATTTTAATAAGTTATTATATTTTACCATTAAGCTGTAAATAATAGTATAAAAAGTTAATATTATACATAACTATGATAATAATATTGAATTTAAATTGATAAATCAAATTTATCTTTGTGATAAGTTTAATTTTAAATACAATTGGTATGAAAAACTTCTTATTAGTAATAATTCTGATCTCATTAACCTCACTAAATGCTAATGAAGTGACGGTTGCCAAAGACAGTCTAACTCTAACTCTAAAAGAAAATAACTTATTATCCTCAGAGGAGAAAGCATTAATGGCCATAAAAAGTGATAATTATGCATACATTGAGTCTGTAATTAATCAAGGTCTTTTAAACCCAAAAACAGTTGTTGATGGTAAGCCACTCATCATACATGCTGCAATTCTTGATAAACCGGAAATGATTTTATTACTTGCTTCACATGGAGCAATGATAATTGATCCTGTTTGTGAGGATGGTAAAAATATAATGGAGCACGCTGAAGAAAATAATTCTATTCTGGCTCAAGCCCAAATCATTATAATCAGAGCTTAATGATTGTAATTTGAAAAAATGTAAAGAATTTAGCTATATAATTTATTTTATTTACTAAACATCACTGATTAAATTCTAAAAGTCTTCAAGCTTTAAAAACTCAAAAACCTCTAAATTAATGTAGAGGTTTTTTTGTGCGGGTGAAGGGACTCGAACCCCCAAGCCGTGAAGCACTAGATCCTAAATCTAGCGTGTCTACCAATTTCACCACACCCGCTCAGTTAAAAGTCAACAAATATAATCAAGTTTTACTAATTTTTTTTTGGTAAAAAAAGAAAAGAGGTAATGTTTTGTACTTTTGCACATCTACCTGTGAACTTATGAAAAATCAAATCCTAAATCAAAAAAAAGAATACCTAGATCAGTTGATAGAATTACTTAAAATCCCATCTATTAGTGCTGATCCAAAATACGACCACGCGATTAAAAAAACAGCTCATTGGATAGAAAGATCTCTCAATGAAATTGGTTGCGATCATGTTAAGATATTCGAAACTG
Organism: uncultured Bacteroidota bacterium; assembly: GCA_902515395.1. Lineage (GTDB taxonomy): Bacteria > Bacteroidota > Bacteroidia > Flavobacteriales > Flavobacteriaceae > UBA8316. Next base: position 62,270 of record CABXUL010000006.1, read on the forward strand.
CTGGCCACCCTGTTGTCTATGCAGAAAAGATTATAAACAAAAATGCACCAACAGTTTTAGTATATGGTCATTATGATGTCCAGCCCCCTGACCCCTTAGAGCTATGGAAAAGTCCACCTTTTGAACCTGTAATTAAAGAAACACCACTTCACCCCAATGGTGCAATATTTGCCCGTGGAGCCTGTGATGATAAAGGACAAATGTTCATGCATATTAAAGCAGTAGAACTTTTGATTAAAAACAACGCTTTAAACTGTAATGTTAAATTTGTTATTGAGGGAGAGGAAGAAATTGGAAGTGATAATCTTGAACAATTTATAACTGATCATAAGAATAAATTAAAGTCTGACATTATTATCATCTCCGATACTGGAATTCACAGTATGGATAAGCCAGCCATAACAACTGGATTACGAGGTCTAAGTTACATGGAGGTAACTCTAACTGGGCCTAATCGAGACTTACATTCTGGTTTGTACGGAGGAACAGTTGGCAACCCAATAAATATTCTATGTGAAATGATCGCCTCACTTCACGATGAAGATAAAAAAGTAAATATCCCTGGGTTTTATGACAAAGTAATTGAAATTTCGGAAGCTGAGCGTCAAAAAATGAATATTAACGCAACTCCAGAGAAGGAATTCCAAAAATCTATTGCTATAAATGCCTCAGTGGGAGAAAAGGGATATACCACTTTAGAACGAAAATCCATTAGGCCAACACTTGACGTAAATGGAATTTGGGGAGGTTATACTGGAGAGGGAGCAAAAACAGTAATACCTAGTAAAGCACATGCAAAAATTTCAATGCGGTTAGTTCCAAATCAAAACTGGGAAGAGATTAGTGAATTGTTTAATAACTATTTTAGAAGCATTGCTCCTGAAGGTGTTGATGTTCAGGTAAAAACTCATCATGGAGGAGATGCTTACATAACTCCGGATGGGAGTAAAGCTTACAAAGCAGCTGAAATGGCTTATCAAGAAGTTTTTGGTGTTATTCCACATGCTAAAAGAGATGGAGGAAGTATTCCCATAGTACCCATGTTTGAGAAAATTTTAGGTTGTAAAACTATTCTTATGGGATTTGGATTGGATAGTGATGCCATACATTCTCCCAATGAGCATTATGGATTAGATAATTTCTTTAAGGGAATTGAAACTATTTCAATATTTTACAAACACTTCTCTAAATTAGAGATTACTTAGCTTCTAAGCATAAAAAGGTCTGAGGCAATTCCATCGGTTAAAAATCTAGCATGTTTACTGACTTTTAAAACATCACCATCCCAAAAAAGACTACGACTCAAAAGATGTTTTTTGACTTGTTTCTCCAGAAAAACTACATAATTGGAGCCAAAAGAATCATTTACTCCTCTAATTTTAACCCCATTAGTTCTTAAGCCAATCATCACGTATTCATTGAAAACTTCGTTATCTTTTAAAACCTCTTTTGTTTGGGGCAAATATCCCTTTTCTATTGATTTTAAATATTTTAAATTATTAGAAATATTCCAACTCCTTAATCGATGACCATCAAAACTATGGGCCGATGGACCAATTCCGAGATAAGGCTTACCACTCCAATAGTTACTATTATTAACGGAATGAAAACCAAACTTTCCAAAATTTGAGAATTCATAATTTATATATGACTCCTTCTCTAGTCTGGAAATTAAATAATCATATTGAAATTTAACAGTTTCTTCATCTAATAATTTAACTTCGCCCTTCTCAACTTGATAAGAAAGTAAAGTTTTAGGTTCAACTGTCAGTGCATAGCTAGAGATATGGGGAGGTTTAAAAGAAATTAAAACGTCCAAATTATGAGCCCAACTTGAAATGTTACTTTGTGGAAGCCCATAAATTAAATCCACAGAAAAATTATCAAATACTTTTGAAGTCCACTCTATTGCTTTAAGACCCTGGTTGGCATTGTGAATTCGGTTCATCATTTTCAATTCATCATCCTCGAAAGATTGAACTCCTAAACTAATTCGGTTCACTCCAGATTTTTTTAAATCTTTCAAATTTTTAAGAGATAAGTCGTTTGGATTAGCCTCCAAGGTAACCTCAATATTGTTACTTAATTCAAAATAATTTTTTACCGATTTAATTGTTTTATAAAAAAAAGAGGCAGGCAAAAGAGAAGGTGATCCCCCTCCAAAATATATACTTTCAATTGGGTTTATTAATTCACTCTTTCTCAAATACAACTCAGTAATCATAGCTTGTTGCATTTCTTGTCTATATTTTGTTTGGGTAGAAAAATGGAAATTACAATAATTACAGGCCTGGATACAGAAAGGATAATGAAAGTATATACCTGCCATTAGCCCGACTTTACTTTTTTTGGGTTCTGACTAATAAATGCCTTCCAACCGGTATAGGTTTTGGAATTATCAGGTTTACCTTGATTATAAAAGTGGCAAACTGCAGCAGCCAATCCATCAGTTGCATCAAGATTCTTTGGTATTTCTTTAATCAAAGAGAGGCTTTGTAACATTTTAGCAACTTGTTCCTTTGTAGCATTTCCATTACCAGTGATAGACATTTTGATTTTTTTTGGGGAATACTCAGTAATTGGAATCTGTCTCGATAATCCTGCAGCCATAGCAACTCCCTGAGCTCTTCCTAACTTCAACATTGACTGAACATTTTTTCCAAAAAATGGAGCTTCAATAGAAATTTCGTCAGGGTGAAATTGATCAATTATTCCTATGGTAGAATTGAAAATTTTTTGAAGTTTAAGATAGTGATCATTGTATTTTTTAAGCTGTAGCTCATGTAATTGAATTAATTCCATAGCTTGGTTATTTACTCGAATCAAACCAAAGCCCATAATAGTAGTTCCAGGATCAATTCCCAAAATGATCTTATCTTTTAAACTCATTAAAGAGGTTGAGCACTAATGTGCACAGGCATTGTAAACTGGGAATCAACATAGACTCCAACATTTGTTTTTGTTGCAGGAAGAGCTAAAGGCAAATTAGCAACAGCTTGCGAAAGAATCTGTTCAAGCTCTGGCATAGCATCTCTAACAGTATTTGGTATTTTAGCATCTAATAGGCTAAATACACCCTCTTTATCAATCTTAATTTGAACAATAATTTCTTGATTCAAAGGTTCTACAGCAATTATATCGAAATCCGAAATAGCTAATTTTAGTTGATCTGAAATGATACTTTGAAAACATTTTAGTTGTTCTTTTTTCTCAACTTCATCACATTCTGGAAAACTCGGTGGTTGATCTTTTGAAGACCAGCTCGAGGCTTTCTTAATTTCAGAACTGGATACTTTAGTAGATGATAATAGCTCACATGAGCTTGAAGAAATAATTAAAATTACTATCAAGAATAATAAAAAGTTTTTAGGCCACATTGATTTAATGTTTGAACTATTTATTAAAATTACGAACTTTTAATTTAAAAGTTTATTTAGAATTTTAAATATTATTAATTATGTAAAAAATAAGATAACATGAATCTAGTGCTAATTACTATTGGCTTTTTACTTATTTTAACAGGAATAGTAGGGAGTTTTATACCGATAATACCAGGGCCTATAGCAGGTTGGTTGGGGCTGTTCGTTGTTTATCAAAGCTCATTTTTAAATTTAGACTATTTCTTTCTTGGGATAACATTTATAATTGCTATTTCCGTTTTTATTTTGGATTATATTATCCCTTCAATTGGAGCTAAAAAGTTTGGCGGTTCTAAATCAGGAGTTATTGGTTCGACTTTAGGAACAATTATTGGAATTATTTTTTTAGGTCCAATTGGAATCATAATTGGTGCTTTTTTGGGAGCATTTGTAGGTGAATTATCTAAAAATCGATCTGATACACGAATTGCATTTAAAGCCGCAATCGGAACATTAGTTGGTTATTTAGGAGGAATTTTTTTAAAGTTGTCTATAGCAATTGTATTCTCAATTAAATTTTTCAAAATAATCATCAATAATTGGAATAAAATTCTTTAGGCAATAAATATTGAGGTATATGGGATCATCTTTTTAAACTCAATATTTTAATTATAACCTGGGGTAATTTATTTAGGTATTAATAAAAAAATTAATTTCTAAAATGAATGAATCATTCTCCTTAAACGAGGGTAAATTTTTAAAATTCAACGTTAGAGCATATTTTTTTTATTTTTGTTAAACAGTTTATGAAGTTATTTTTAATCACATTTATTCTACTAGGTATAGCAATAGCTGGAATCGCTATTAAAATTTGGGCAAAAAAAGATGGAGAATTTTCGGGTACGTGTGCAAGTCAGAGCCCATTCCTAAACAAAAAAGATGAGCCCTGTGGTTTTTGCGGTAAGCTCCCCTCTGAGCAAGACTGTCCTAAGCCCAACCCGCAGCACAATTAATCTTTTTAAAATAAGTAATGAAAGACGTGCAATTTGCTATCAAAAGGGCTAAAAATCAAGATCAAAAAGCATTTAATGAGATATTTAATTCACATTGGGAATACCTTTACAACTTTCAGTTAAAGAGAACTGCCAATCGTGAACTAGCCGAGGAAATTTCAATAATGACATTTGCCCGAGCATTTGATAGAATTGAAACTTTTGACAGTAGCTATGATTTCAAAACTTGGCTTTCAACAATATCAAAAAATATTCAAATCGATCTTATTCGAAAAAAAAATAAAAAATCAGCAATTAAAACAATATCAATTAATGATGACTACGAATCCTCGCGCATAAATTCTAATCCGTCTCCAGAAGAGATATTAATTACCAACCAAAATATTGAGACTCTTCTAAGTAAGATTAAAGCCTTAAAACAAGACTACCGAAAAATTTTAAAATTGCGTTTTTTCGAAGATCTAAGCTATAAGGAAATTAGTAAAAAATTAGATCAACCTATAAATACCATTAAAGTAAAATTACTTAGAGCAAAAAATCTTTTGCTAGAAAAAATCCAAAAAGATCTTGAATAATTTAAAAAAGCTTGGCCCAGGTTTGCTGTTTGCTGGAGCTGCAATAGGCGTTTCACATTTGGTCCAATCAACAAGAGCTGGAGCTGACTTCGGCTGGGGTCTAATTTGGGCACTGATTTTAGTAAATCTATTCAAGTATCCTTTTTTTCAATTTGGACCAAGATATGCACTTGCAACTAGTGAAAGTTTATTAGATGGATATAAAAAATTGGGGAAAAGTTATCTGTGGGTTTATTTTTTCTTAAACCTTGCAACAATGTTTACTATTCAAACAGCAGTAACAATTGTTACTGCTGGCTTGGCATCAAATCTATTTGGAATTTCAACAGATATGGTTTACTGGAGTATTGCTATCACTATTATTTGTCTGGTGGTTCTTTTGTTAGGTAAGTATCAATTTCTAGATAAAGTTATTAAGGGTATAATTTTAATTTTGACCATTAGCACAGTTCTGGCCCTAATCATTGCATTTTCTAAACAGGATGGTTCGATCGGTTTTACTCAAGTTTTTCCCAATGGTAGTGAATTACTATTTTTAATTGCATTTATGGGATGGATGCCAGCACCTATGGACATATCAATTTGGCACTCAATTTGGGTAATAGAAAAAAGACAAACATTAAATAATAAACTTTCTGTAAAAGATGGATTATTCGATTTTAATGTAGGATATTTTACAACCGTGTTTTTAGGAATTTGTTTTGTTGGTCTTGGAGCACTTGTAATGTACGATTCAGGTCTGGATTTCTCTAATAAGGGAGGGGAATTTGCAGGGCAACTAATTGATCTTTACACTAGAAACCTTGGCGAGAGTTCATATTTAGTTATTTCAATAGCTGCTTTTACAACAATGTTTAGCACCACTATAACAACCTTAGATGCCTCACCTCGTGCAATGTCTAAGGCATCACAATTAATTTTAAATAAAAAAAATAAAGATTTTTACTTATTATGGATTTGTATTCTGGCGGTAGGAACCTCATTAATTTTTTTACTGCTGCTCACAGAAATGGGTCTTTTAGTTCAAATCGCAACCGTTTTATCATTTATAACAGCTCCTTTCTATGCTTTTCTTAATTATCGCTTAATATACAGTAGTCATATGCCTGTAAATGAGCGCCCTGGATTGAAAACTAAAATACTTAGTATATCCGGAATCCTATTTCTTTCTGGATTTTCAATAATTTACCTTTTGAGTCTGTAAATTAAGTTAGTATCTTTGTTACGTTTTGGAAACGATAGTAAAGAAAAATAATGGCGTAGGTAAACCAAAATGGATTAGGGTCAAACTCCCAACGGGTAAAAAATACACGGAACTTCGAGGATTAGTTGATCAATATAAATTAAATACCATTTGTACGTCTGGCAGCTGTCCCAATATGGGAGAATGTTGGGCAGAGGGTACAGCAACTTTTATGATACTAGGTAATATCTGTACTCGCTCCTGTGGCTTTTGTGGAGTAAAAACAGGTAGACCTGGAAATGTAGATTGGGAGGAGCCTGAAAAGGTTGCTAGGTCAATTAAAATCATGAAAATTAAACATGCTGTTATTACTTCTGTTGATCGTGACGATTTAAAAGATATGGGCTCTATTATTTGGAGTGAAACAATTCAAGCAATTAGAAGATTAAATCCTGAAACAACTTTAGAAACTTTAATTCCTGATTTTCAAGGTAATCAAAGGAATATTAATCGAATAGTAGAAGCTGCTCCCGAGGTAGTTTCTCATAATGTAGAAACTGTAAGACGACTTACAAGAGAAGTGAGAATTCAGGCCAAGTATGACCAAAGCTTAGAGGTTTTGCGCTACTTGAAAGAAATGGGAGTTAATAGAACAAAATCTGGAATAATGTTGGGCTTAGGTGAAACAGAGAAAGAAGTTTTTGAAACTCTTCATGATCTTCGCAAATCAGAAGTAGATATTGTAACAATTGGACAATACTTACAGCCAACTAAAACTCACTTACCAGTGAAATCTTTCATTACACCAGACACTTTTCAAAAGTATGAAGCCGTTGGAAAAGATCTTGGATTTAGACATGTTGAAAGTGGACCATTAGTTCGATCGTCATATAAAGCTCACAAGCATATACACTAGATTGCATCTAGTATAATTTTATCAAATTGAATTTTTTCTTTATCGAAAATGAAATCAAGTGAGATTTTTATATAGTATAGTTTGTCATCATTTATCAGGGGTGAAAGTCTTCCATAATCTTTCTCAGTAGTCACAATAATTTTATTTTTTGAAGCCTTTAATATTTTTTGAATATCATCATTAGAGAAATGATGATGATCTGGAAATTTAAGATGTGTGAAGCTGCTGAACTTACTTTCCAAATAGGCAATCATTTGAGAAGAATCTGCAATACCAGTAACCAAAATAAAGTTACCCTTAATTAACTCGAGATTAGATTTATTATGATCTTTTTTATAAAGAAGGTTGTCATATTTAATTGTGGTAAAAAAAACGGGGATATTTGATTTTATACCTTCTAAAAATTTATCTTTTTTGACCCTCGACAACCCACTTGGAGATCGTGTAATTAAAATTAAATCAGCTCGATTTACACCTGACTTAAACTCCCTCAACCTTCCAACCGGCAAGATATGATCTTTAAAATAGGGGTTATTATAATCAGTTGTCATTATTAATAGACCTGGTTTAACCCAACGGTGTTGCATAATATCATCCATTATTACAACTTCAGGAATTGGATTTAATGTCTTAAGCGACTCCATTCCTATTACCCTATTTTCTGAAACAATTACATTAAGATTCGAATAACGATTTAAAAACTGAAAAGGCTCATCACCCAAAGTAGAGGCATTATCATTATTATTTGCAATTCGTAGACCTTTCGTTTTTCGGCCATACCCACGGCTAAGCGTTGCAAGAGTTTTAGTCTTTTGAAGAAGATCTATTAAATAGGTCACTACTACTGATTTTCCCGTACCTCCCATTGAGAGATTTCCTACTCCCAAACTTGGAGTATTAAATTTTTTAGAGCTGAAAAAGCCTATATCAAAAAATAAATTTCTCAGCTGGACTGCGGCACCATACAATAGTGCAAAAGGAAAAAGAAGTAACCTGAAATATTTTAACAAAACTATTTTTTAATTGACAACCAAAATTAGGAAAAACAAAAACTCCTTTTTGCTTAATGAGTTGAAGTTTCTTCGCATGAAAGATAATATTATATTTGCAACAATGAGGATTCAAAAAATCATTGATGTCATTGAGCAATGGACGCCCCCTGCCCATGCTGAAGATTTTGATAATGTGGGGCTTATCATTGGTGATCCTCATTTAGAATGTAAAGGAGTATTAGTCGCCCACGACACCCTGGAAAATGTCGTTGAGGAATGTATTAAAAAAGATTTCAACCTAATAGTAAGCTTTCATCCAATAATATTTTCAGGATTAAAAAAATTAACCCAATCAACTTATGTTGAAAAGGCGGTAAGCAAGGCCATCAAAAATGATATTTGCGTTTATGCAATACATACGGCTCTTGACAACCATAGATTTGGTGTAAGTCATGCTTTAGCAGAAAATCTGGGTCTACACCAGATAGAAGTCCTCTCTCCAAAAGAGAAAACAATTAGAAAGTTAACTACCTATGCTCCAAAAAATGAAGCAACAATGTTATTAGAAAAGCTTTATGAGGCTGGCGCTGGCAAAATAGGTAATTACACGGAATGTAGTTTTATCACCACTGGTAAAGGTACATTTAAAGGAAATGAGGACAGTAATCCGAATGTAGGAATAAAAGGGGAAAAAACGGAAGTTGAAGAGGTTCAATTAAATTTAATCTTTGACATCAGTTCTCAACAAAAAATCCTTCATACCCTTTTCGAAGCTCATTCATATGATGAAGTTGCATATGAAGTATTTAACCTTGAAAATAAAAACCAAACCATAGGAATGGGAAGTTTAGGCCAGTTAGAAAATGAAATGGATGAGGAAGAATTTATAAATTGGGTGCAAGACAAATTGAATATTGACATGGTTAGGCATTCAAAAAAAATAGGGAAAAAAATTAAAAAAGTTGCTGTTCTCGGTGGATCTGGAAGCTTTGCAATCACAACAGCTATTGAGTCTAATGCAGATGTATTTATTACTGCTGACCTTAAATATCACGATTTTTTTCAAGCTGATAATAAAATTTTATTAATTGATGCTGGGCATTATGAAACTGAGCAATTCACAAAAAAATTGATCCATGACAATCTTATCAAAAAATTACCTAATTTTGCGATCGCTTTATCTGAATCTATAACCAACCCAGTAAATTATTCATTGAAATGGCAAAAAAAACCGAAGTAACCCTAGAAGACAAACTAAGAGCACTTTATGACTTACAACTTATTGATTCCAGAGTTGACGAAATAAGGAACGTGAGAGGTGAATTACCACTTGAAGTAGAAGACCTTGAAAATGAAATTGCTGGAGTGGAAAGTCGTTTAGAAAGTTTCCAAAAGGAGGTTAGTGATTTTGATTTCCAAACTAAAGAGCAGAAAAACAAAATTGAAGTTGCCAAAGAGGAGCACAAAAAATATGAGAAAAATCTCAAAAATGTTAGAAATAATAGAGAATACAACTCTATTGTCAAAGAACAGGAATTTCAAGAACTAGAAATTCAACTGGCAGAAAAGCGTATTAAAGAATTTATAAGTAAAAAAGAGCTTAAACAAGAGGCTATTGAACAACTTACTGAAAAAGTAAATGAACGTAAAACTCATTTAAAGGCTAAAAATGAAGAGTTAGAAGAAATTTTGAAGGAAACTGAAAAAGAAGAAGCAGTTTTAGCCAAAAAATCAAAGGAGTTTCAGGCCAAAATAGAGGAACATTTATTTCAATCCTATAAAAAAATAAGAAAAAATGTAAAGAATGGCTTGGCGATTGTAGCAATTGAAAGAGGTGCTTCTGGAGGTTCGTTTTTCTCAATCCCTCCTCAAATTCAGATGGAAATTGCTTCCAGACAAAAAATAATCACTGATGAACATAGTGGTCGAATTTTAGTTGATGCTGAACTTGCTGCAGAAGAAAAAGAAAAAATGAATAAAATTTTCTCCTAAAAGTAATCTATAATTTTTAAGAAAATTTTAGATAAAAATGTTTAAACAATCGATTTTTTCTGTAATAAATAGACGGGTAGCTATCGTAATTTTAGATGCACTTTTTGTTTTTTGGCTTTATAGTGTTTTAGAATTAAAAATGACGGTTGATTTATACATAATTAGTATTGCAATCATTTTTCCATTAGTCTTTACAATCACAAGTGCATATAACAAAAGGCAAGAATCACTTGCTCATTTTTCTTTAATACGAACTAAAATTATTGAACTTAGTAATATTTTTTCTGCGGTTAAAGAGATTCCAAGTTCTAAAAAGAAAACATTTAATCAGTTATTGTTAAAAACCCATAAAGAAGTTCATATTACTTTGAGTAATAGTTCAAAGGAGATTAACAAATACATTTTACGACGTCGTTCTAAAGAAATCTATGATTTTGTAATCAATAATATTGAGCACTTATCAGAAATTGAGAAGAATCGAACTTTTGTTGTTAAAAACGAAATTTTTTCAAAAATAGAATTGTTAACTGCTTTAGAATCACATGGAACTCCTATTTCATTAAGGAATTATTGTTTGGTCTTCATTTATCTTTTTCCCTGGATTTACACACCATCACTTATTCAAGACACTGAATCTCTAAGTCAAGATTACAGTTTATACATGGCTATTACATTTTCAGTATTTATCAGTTTCATTTTAATGGCACTGTTCAATGTCCAAAGTTTTATCGAAAACCCATTTGATCAAAAAGGATTGGATGATATAAAGTTGAATGAATTTGAGATTGACGATTCAGAATTGGGGGAGCTATAATTTTCTCTAAATTTTGCGAATTTAGGTCTATTTTACGAAATAATTTCCAAAAAAACCCCCGATTACTGTTTACTGCTCAAAGCAGCTTTTTGCTTCACCGGAGGAATTCTATGTGGGCGCGAAGGGATTCGAACCCCTGACCCCTTGGGTGTAAACCAAGTGCTCTGAACCAACTGAGCTACGCGCCCAAAAGTCTGGGCTTAATTGATAAAAAAGAATACTATATAATAATGGTTTCCTTTTTAATAAATCATATAGCAGAATCAACTTTTGCGTGGTAAATATAAAATATTTACACAACACATACGCACTGATTTGTTTAATATTGTCGACCATTTTAAAATGTATTCTGTTTTTTTTACACTTGATAAAATTTACTAATTATCCATATTTTTGGGTGAAATAAAAATTTATTAAAAAATCATTTTAAATATGTAAAAATGAGAATATTAACGCTTTTTATCTAAATCTTAAAAATATTATTGAAATAGGTAATATTTTAATTAAATAAATTAAACTTATAGTTGATTTTATCATAAATTGGTTTGTCCATAAACCCTTTTTATGAATTTTCAATTCTTAAAAAAAATTAACCCATTAGTTTTTAGAAATTGTCTCTTCATAATTTCTATTACCCTTCCCTATTTTTGTGCTCAATCTCAAATAGTCGCTAATGGACTAGTATTGCATCTTGATGCTAGCAACCCAAGTTCTTATGATGGTTCTGGAACGCAATGGTATGATATCAGCGGAAATGGTAATCACGTAACAATGCAAAATGCGGGAAGCATTAGTTATGATTCGTCAAATAAATTTTTTAATACTGGAGCCAATGGTTATTTCAGCAGGGCCTCTGGGACAAATATACCTGTTGGAAATAGCAATTACACCATGATAGTTTATGTAAATCAACCTCAGTGGCAATCGGGTAATGGATTTATTTCAATTGGTGGGTTTGGTTCAACTAATAGGTCAAATGCACTAAGAATTCAAAGTGGAGGGCTTGGAAGATTAGTCCACTATTGGTGGGGTAATGACATAAATTTAACATCCAATCAGGCGTCTATAAATAACTGGTTATATATAGTTGCCAAGTTTGATGGTACCACAAGGTCTGTATGGGTAAATGGAGTGCTTGCTGGTCAGGACACACCAAGTGGTCATAACGTAAATTCCTCTTTAATTCAGATTTCTAAAACCTATGGTTCTGAATATCAGAGGGGTAAAATAAAAGTTGCTATGATATATAATCGCGCTTTATCATCAAATGAACTCTCCCAAAATTATACTGCAATAACAAATCCTAACAGTGCTCCAACAGATATAACATTATCCTCAATGTCTTTTAATGAAAATATTGCATCTGCATCAACAGTAGCTTCACTTTCTGCAACAGATTCAGATAATGGAGATACTCACACTTTTACACTTGTTAGTAGCGGTGATGACCGTGATGATGACAATGGAAGCTTTACTATTAATGGAAATAATCTAAAAATAAATTCATCTCCAAATTTTGAATCAAAGTCTTCTTACAAAATTTATTTGAATGTAAATGATGGTTCAGCAAATTATGCAAAGGCCTTTACACTAAGTGTTTCTGACCTGTATGAAGCTCCTCCTACTGATTTATCATTTGTAACTTTATCAGTACCTACAAATGGTCTAGTGGCATATTTGGATTCCGCAAACCCTGATTCATATTCTGGCTCGGGTAATACATGGAACGATTTAAGTGGAAATAGTAATAATTTTACTCTTTATAACTCTCCAACATTTGATGCAAATACTAACGGAGGTGTATTAAATTTTGATGAATCTAATGATTACGCTAAGTCAAATTCAAATTCTTTACTTAACAATAATACTTACACCAAAATAGCCTTTTTCTATCCTGAATCAAGCACTAGAAATATTATAAGTGGAGGAAACGATGCCGCTCACGCTTTTTGGATGAAAGGGACATCCACTACAATATATTCAGGTCATAATAACTCATGGGAGAGAATATCACACTCACCAGGAGGTAGTATGCTTAATAATTGGCATTTTGGGGCAGTTACATTTAGTAATGCATCTGGATGGAAAATGTATTATAATGGAGTTCAAGTATCATCTAACAACAACACTCAAGCTAATACTGGAAATGGCACAGTAAGAATTGCGGCTCATAGTGACGCTGCAAATCTTTTTGATGGCCATATACCAGTGGTTTTAATTTACAACAGAGCAATTACTTCAAGT